>JBCAZO010000493.1:0-2428 GCA_038532975.1 Pseudomonadota bacterium | reverse complement strand
CCCGAAGTCGGCGACACGCAGTTAGGCCATCTTCTTCCGGCATCATCAAGTCGAGCACCATGGCATCATACGGTTCACGCTGCAGATGCCGGAAGAAGATGGCCTAACTGCGTGTCGCCGACTTCGGGCGGCGGAAGAGACCATCCCCATTATCATCCTCACGGCCAAAGGTGACCCGATCGACCGCATAATTGGGATTGAAATGGGCGCAGATGACTACCTTGCGAAACCGTTCGAGCCGCGTGAGCTCTTAGCGCGCTTAGGCGCTGTGTTGCGGCGCACCGGCACGAATGGCGCAATGGCAGGTGCGGGAAAGACGATCCGGTTCGGGCCTTATGCCCTGGACATAGATGCCATGAAATTAACTTGCGATGACATGATGATCGAACTGTCTTCACGCGAGTTTGCTTTACTTTCGGCGCTCGCCTCCAGCATCGGACGTCCAGTGTCCCGCGCACGGATTATTGACGTTGCCTTTGGCCGAGATGCCGAAGTCGCGGATCGCGCCGTGGATGTTCAGATTACTCGATTGCGCAAAGCGATCGGCGAAGACTCAGCCAATCCCGTTTGGATAAAAACAGTCTGGGGCACCGGCTACATGCTCGCTAAGGATCCCAGTGAATGACCCGTATCTGGCCAAAATCCCTATTTGGTCGAAACGCCATGTTACTGGCAGCGACGGTGGCCATGTCGGTGGTATTGTCTTTTGTTTCGATTTACGCTCTGATTTTGAATGCGCAGCTCAACCGCTTTAGCAGCATTGCAGCCGAATTGGTGAACACGATATCAGCGGCAGCGTATGAATTGCCCCCGGAAAGCCGGATTGCATTGATTGAGAAAGCGGATGCCAGCCCATATCTCCGCATCCTGTCGACGGGTGTGGTCCCGGAGATTGGTGAGCATCGCGAAAACCATATCCAACGCGCTTTCATGCAACGCTTTATCGATCAACTCGACTTCCAGACTGAAATGGATTGGCGCGTCGGTGTTGATCAAACGCTTTGGTTGCATCTCCGAATTGGCGATGATTTTTACTGGGTTGCCGCAGAATCGGGCACGGTTTGGACCCCTCTGCGTTGGCTAATATTTTTCATCTGCGCCATCGTTATTGTCGTAACCGCGTTCGGGGTCATAGCCACGCGCCAACTTTCTCTTCCTCTCAATGCACTGAAACGGGAAACCGACCGGTTATCGCTTGGCACCGACTGGCAGATGTCGGAAATCAAGGGCCCAACGGAAATCCAGGCGCTTTCCGAGAGCTTTAAACGAATGACTGAACGCATTCAGGAGGCTGAAACTATGCGCGCGGAAACACTGGCGGAAATGTCGCACGATCTACGCACGCCATTGGCGCGGCTGCGCCTCGCAGTCGAGATGATGAGTGAGCAGGACGACCTTAAAGAAAGTGCGTCGCGCCAGGTGCAGCAGATAGATCGCCTGATTGGTCAGTTTATGGATTATGCCCGCGGTGGTGAGACTGAATCCAAGGCGGTCTTCGATTTGAGCGCGCTTGTAGATGAAGTCGCAACGCAGTTCGAAGTCGAACACAATATTGAGACGGGAATATCTATAACGGGGCAGAAAGAGTTTATACGCCGGGCAGTCATCAATTTGGTTGAGAATGCTCAAAAGTACGGGGCACCACCGTATCGGATCACTCTAACGCAAACGCCCGCACACGCGCTCATAGCGGTGATGGATATGGGCGATGGCTTCGACGTCTCAGATACTGAAATGATGTTAAAGTCATTTAGTCGTGGTACTCATTCAAAACACATTTCGGGCTCGGGGCTGGGCCTTGCCATCGTTGAGCGCGTTGCCGCCGCTCATGCGGGCAATATTACGTTTTCTAAGCCGGATGATTCAGGCTTTAAAGCGGAATTAAGCCTACCTCTTTGAGGCCGATTGCATCGACGCTGCACAACGACATTCGTTGAGCACTCCACTTTACAAAAGGCGCCTCCTCGGCTGTTTGTCTGGTCCTTAATCATAAGCTGAAACACCCTGAAACACGTCATCGCGGTTTTGAAATCGCGGTGAAACACCAGTCTGAGAAATCCAACCCCACGAAGCGCAGACCTTGCCTCCTCCGAGCACGCGGGCGCGCGCCAGGTATGAGTAGGGTTCTCAGATGCGTTTACATTTATGGACGAAGTTATTCGACTTTCAGCATAACAAATCAGGCAATGTGGCGATGCTTTATGCCTTATCGGTACTCCCCATCTTTGCAGTGGCCGGGTTTGCGATTGACTATGAGCGCCAAGTTACGATGCAACATCGTGTACAAGTCGGCCTCGATGCTGCCGCCCTTGCGACAAGTCTTCGGCAGAACGAAACCGGCGGCTTGGAGCCGGAAGAACTAAACCGCGTGGCTCAAGAGTTTTTTGACGGCAACTTTATGCCCAATGCCCAATTGATGGGGAGTACC
>JBCAZO010000492.1:0-2433 GCA_038532975.1 Pseudomonadota bacterium | reverse complement strand
CATGTCGATGTCATAGCGCGTGGTGCGGCGGCTTCCGTCATCACGCGGCTCGGCATCGATAGTGATGGCCTGCGCCGGGCAAATCGCCTCGCAGAGCTTGCAGGCAATGCAGCGTTCCTCGCCATTGGGATAGCGGCGCAGGGCGTGCTCGCCCCGGAACCGGGGGCTAAGCGGGCCTTTCTCATGCGGGTAGTTCAGCGTCGCCTTGGGGGCAAAGAAATACTTCAACCCCAGCTTGAAGCCAACAAAGAAGTCTTTGAGCAGGAAGTATCCTGCGGCACGTCCGTAATCGATCTGTGTCATTTCGTTACGTCCTCATCTCTGCAAACCGGGTTGCCCCGGCGTTTTCGTAGCCTTGCCACTTGGTCTCATAGTCGCTTTGCAATGCGTATTTCGGCAGGTGGGATTCAGCGGTCTTTTCCACCTCGTAATAGAGATACGTCCGCCCCGGTCCGATCTTCTTGGCCAGTTTGAGCCTTACGCCGGTCTTGGCTGGGTCGGGAAACTCGACCTGACCAAATTCGGATGTCGGTTCAATCGGCACCGCGCGGCAGTCAATGACGTTGCAGTTGCAGGCCCGTTTCCAGAAGGTCCAGACAAGCTCGGGGTTGAACTGGTACATACCATGTCCGTACCAGCCATTCAGCCCATTGGCCGAGACAAACCGCCCGCCGACCTTGAGCATGCGTAACACCGATTCCAACGCATTGGGCACGTTGAACACATGCTCGATTGTACCACCATCAAAGATGAAGTCGAACTGATCTTCCAGCTCTTCAGGCGGCAGCGTGTTGAGATCATGGATCACCTGCGCGCCCTCGTAGCCCGAGAAATCCATCGTCTCGACCGCGCCAAAGCCCAGCTTTTCCAGAAGCGTTTCCGAGTATCCGTCGTCTTGCAGGAAATCGAACCGTTTGCCGTCAACCCCGTGGGCCTCAAGCGACCGATCATAAAACCGGCGAAACTGCGTCTGTATCTTGAACCCCTGACGACCAAGCATCAGGCTCCGGCCCGTGGGCTGGAACCGGGTCGAAAGCTCGACCAGACGGTCAAAAAGGACGCAGTCGATCCCCAAGAGATCAGCCTCCCATCGCGTAGCGGGCCCAGAAGGCCCCGAAGACTTCAAATTTCGCCAGGAAGGCGACGATCACCACCCAGGCAAGGCTCAGCGGCAGGAACACTTTCCAGCCAATGCGCATAAGCTGATCATAGCGGTAGCGCGGTGTGATTGCCTTGACCATCGCGAAGATGAAGAAGAAGAACGCCATTTTGGCGATCATCCAGCCCACCCCGTCCGGAATGCCCGGAATCGGCGACAACCAGCCGCCGAAGAACATAAGTGACGTTAACGCACACATCAGGAAAATGGCGATGTATTCCCCGGCCATAAAGAGCAGGAAGGGCGTAGAGGAGTATTCCACCTGATACCCCGCGACCAGTTCCGACTCCGCCTCTGGCAAGTCAAACGGAGGCCGGTTGGTCTCGGCCAGTGCCGAAATGAAGAACAGGAACACCATCGGCAGATGCGGCAGCCAGTACCAGCCGAAGAAGCCATAGGCTGTGTCTTGTGCTGCAACGATATTGCCGAAATTCATCGAGCCGGTGGAAATGATCAC
The DNA here is from genome assembly GCA_038532975.1 of Pseudomonadota bacterium. Classification (GTDB taxonomy): domain Bacteria; phylum Pseudomonadota; class Alphaproteobacteria; order Rhodobacterales; family Rhodobacteraceae; genus Roseovarius. The sequence goes on along the minus strand of JBCAZO010000492.1, from coordinate 817 downwards.
ACCCACAATGATCAGGCCAATGGAGACCTCGTAGGAAATCATCTGTGCCGCAGAGCGCAGCGAGCCTAGGAACGGGTATTTCGAGTTCGACGCCCAGCCGCCCATGATCACGCCGTAAACCTCCAGCGAGGACACAGCGAAAACAAACAAAATGGCAACGTTGATATCGCTCAGGACCCAGCCTTCGTTGAGCGGGATCACAGCCCAGGCCAGCACCGCCAGAACAAAGCTGGCCATCGGGGCCAGCATGAACACGGTCTTGTCGGCCCCTGCGGGAACGACCACTTCCTTGACCACGTATTTGAGTGCGTCCGCGACAGTCTGCAAAAGCCCATATGCGCCAACCACGTTGGGTCCGCGCCGCATCTGTACAGCGGCCCAGATCTTGCGGTCGCCGTAGACCAGAAACAGCAGCGAGACCATCACAAAGCCCACAACGGCAAGGCATTGCGCGACGATGATCACCAGCGTTCCCAGCGGTGTTGTCAGAAATTCAGCCATGAGCCCCTCAAACCCTCGGTATCCCGTTTTCCGCACAATTGGCGGCGACGACTTCCGCGTCGATTTTCTTTATGCCATCGGGCAAGGATGGCGAGATCGTATAAACCGCATCCCCGGTCCAGATGCCACCCGTCTCATCCACATTTGTGCGCACGTGGCGGGCAAACCCGTATCCCCGGATCAGTGTGTATTCCGCCGCCGCACATTCCGCGTAGCGCGCCACGTCGTCGGAGGTCTCGGCGCCTCGCATGGACACTTTAAAATTCACCAGATCACCATCCAGAAGCCGGGTCTCAATGCCAAGATAGTCCACATG
>JBCAZO010000491.1:0-2438 GCA_038532975.1 Pseudomonadota bacterium | reverse complement strand
GGATCTTTACGATGTGATTGAGCGAACACCGAACGTGTCTTCGTCTTTCGGTGAGAAGGGGTTTTCCATCCGCGGCGTGGATCAACGCGGCACTGGCGGGGGCCAGGGCCTGTTGGTATCGACGCAGGTGGATGGCGTTGCTCTACCAAGCAACCAAGCCACATTCTTTGGCCCCTATTCAAACTGGGATGTAGACCAGGTTGAGGTGCTTCGGGGCCCTCAATCTACGCAGCAGGGGCGCAATGCCTTGGCAGGTGCAGTCGTAATCCGCACAAAAGATCCAATCTTTGAACCGGAGTTTAAACTTCACGTCGAGGCCGGATCACGTGACCATCAAAGATTTGGATTGGTCGCAAACACGCCACTGATCGAGGACAAGTTAGCGTTTCGCTTTTCGGCTGAACACGCAAGTAACGATGGCTTCATCGAAAACCCAACCCTGGGCATCGACGATTTTGATGGGCGAGAACTCAACGCCTATCGCGCAAAACTCCTTTGGCAAGCCACCGAAGACGTGGAGGTTGTGTTTTCATATTCTTTCACCGAAAATTTTGGCGGCGAGGATTTCATCAACGAACCTCCCTTCCCGTCTAGGCGGTTCAACTTCTCCGACGTGCCATCGCGCGAAGGATCTGAACACAACATCTTTGGCATTCGAGTAAGCTGGGACATCAGCGAAACGCTACAGTTTGAATCCGAGACCAATTACTATGTGCATGACTATGAACGCATCGAAGACATCGACTTTTCCGCGCTTGATCTCGGTTTCCTAAGCGCAACAGGGCGGTCCACATCCATAGAACAGGATTTCCGGCTTCGCTTTGATACCGGTGCAGTCAGCGGTGTCATCGGGCTGTTTTACACAAATATTGATGACAACCGTCCCTCGGTAGCGACCGTTGACTCAGGATTCTTCGCAACTGGCGTTCCAAACGGTATCTTTGCCACGCGTACAGACACGTTTCCCACCACAATTGAGAATATCGCCATCTTTGGCGAAATGGATATTCCAGCCGACGCTCTCTTGCAGGGCCTGACATTTACGGTTGGCGCGCGGTATGACTATGAGCGTTTCACGTTTTCAAATACGTCCGTGACCACACCGCCCTTGCTACCGCCAATCAATGAAAGTGGTCAGACAGATTACCAAGCGTTTTTGCCAAAAGTTGGTGTGACCTATGACTTTAGTGAAGACCAGTCAGTTAATTTCACCATTCAACGCGGCTACCGGGCCGGAGGCGCACAGATCAATTCCTTCACCGGAGCGCTCAATGAATTCGATCCAGAATTTACCACGAACTACGAGTTTGCTTACCGCGGATCTTTCTACGACGATACTCTGCGCATTGCCGCCAACCTGTTTTACACATTCTGGGAAGACCAGCAGGTTCGCGTCCCAGGTCCCTCCGGCAACCTATTCGACAGCAATGTCCTTAACGCCGGAGAATCCGAATTGTGGGGTGGTGAGTTGACTGTCGAAGGCGAGCCAACCGCCAATCTAAGTCTGTTCGCTTCTGCGGGCTATGTTCAGACCAAATTCCTCACATTTACTGACGGCACCACAGATTTTTCTGGCAACGAATTTCCGAATGCGCCGGATTTAACACTGGCGTTGGGCGGGACCTACACATGGGACAATGGGTTCAGTGCCGGCGTCGATATGTCTTATACAGCGGCTTCGTTTTTTGACGCAGACAACAATCCGATTGAGCGCGGGGATGATAGGTTTCTTCTGAATGCGCAGGTCACCTATGAACACAAAGATGGCTGGCTTGCCGGTGTCTATGCGCGCAACCTGCTGGACGAAGATTATGCTTTTCAGCGGACGGTCGGCATTGGGGGCATGGGAACTCAGGTCCGCGCGGGCGAGCCTCTGACGGTTGGTGCGTTCGTCACCAAGTCTTTCTAGCGAGGTGGCTATGGTGTGGATTGCAATCTCGGTCTCAGTCGTCAGCCTGCTTTGGATTGCACAGCAGAATCCAAAACGACGACGGGTTCTCGAACTGCCCATGGCCGAAACCAAAACCGACACCCGCCCCGCATGGCTTGTTTTTGCGGCACCTTTCGTCTGGTTGCTCGTGTTTGGCACGCCTGCGGACGTCGTCAATTGGATGGGCGGCGTATGCAGCTTTGGCTGGATGCTGGTTGCGATCACGCCCAAAAGCTGGGCGCGTGCAAGGAATTGGCTGGACGATCAAGGACAAAAGTTCGAGGCGGCCTGCTTTCGGGGCTTCAGGTAGTGGCAAAATTGCAGAGGAATACTCAATGAAACAAGCTTTGAAACTATGCGCTGCGGGTGTTTGCGGGTGGTGCGCGCCGAGTTTGGGATTGGCGGATGAAACTGATCTGGGTGCGGCAGTGTTGGTCGAACTTAACGCCGTCAAATCCGCCGAGACCACCTGTACCCTGACGTTTCTTGTCCTGAATGGCCATGAAAC
>JBCAZO010000490.1:0-2438 GCA_038532975.1 Pseudomonadota bacterium | reverse complement strand
CAGGCGCGCTTTAAACGCAGCCGCCTCCTCAGCAGACATGAGACCCAGCGCGTATTCCGCGGCCAGGGCCTGGTCGTCGTCTTTGTCTGCGTCTGCGCTCATTGCGAGAGGCACTCCCTTAGTTTTAACAGGCTGCGCCGCAGCCAGGTTCGCATCGTATTGATCGGCACATCATAGCGATCCGCCAAATCCGCGTAACTATCCCCTTCAAGATAGGCGGCCTGCACCGCCTCTGCACGATCTGGTTCCAGCTCGGACATACAGCCCATCAGGCGCGCCCGCTCACCTGCCTTCACGGCCTGCGCCTCTGGCCCAGGGGACATGTCAGCCACTGTATCCACCACTGTGTCTGACAAGGTTTCCGTTCCGCCCTTGCGTCGCCGCATGGCATCAATCGCCGCGTTTCGCGCGATTGTGATCAACCAGGTCATCGGGCTAAACCCGCCCGCCGCATAGCGGTCCGCCTTTTGCCAAATCTTGACATACACCTCCTGCAACACCTCCTCGGCCTCAGCCCGGGTCTTCAAGACACGCAAAATCACGCCAAAAAGTTTCGCAGATGTCGCAGTATAGAGCGCGTCAAACGCAGCCCGGTCCCCCAAGGCGCATTTGGCAATCAGATTCTCAAGCTCTGTGCGATCCATACTCAATTCTCGCGCCGCGCCTGAGCAAACCTAAAGCGGATCGCGTGGAGCGGCCAGTAAATCTTTCCCTTTCCCTTGCCCTTCCGAGCGATATGTTGCACAGCGAGAGCCAGCGAACAGACGACAATTGAAGGACAAGGCAGATGGCCGACGGCACCATAGACCGCGACGTGAAACCAACCGAGGAAATCTCGGTTCGCGATGTGTTCGGGATTGACACCGACATGACGGTCAAAGGCTTTGCAGATGCCACGGATCGCGTGCCCGAAATTGACGCGACCTATAAGTTCGACCCCGACACGACGCTGGCCATTCTGGCCGGGTTTTCGCACAATCGCCGCGTCATGGTGCAGGGCTACCACGGCACGGGCAAATCCACGCATATCGAACAAATCGCGGCACGTCTCAAATGGCCTGCCGTGCGCGTGAACCTGGACAGCCACATCAGCCGGATCGACCTGATCGGCAAAGACGCAATCAAGCTGCGCGACGGCAAGCAGGTGACGGAATTCCACGAGGGCATCCTGCCCTGGGCGCTGCGCAATCCGGTAGCGATTGTGTTTGACGAATACGATGCAGGCCGCGCCGATGTGATGTTTGTCATTCAGCGCGTGCTGGAGCATGACGGCAAGCTGACGCTTCTCGATCAGAACGAGATCATTACGCCCCACCCCTGTTTCCGCCTCTTTGCCACGGCCAACACCGTCGGTCTGGGCGACACCACGGGTCTTTATCACGGGGTGCAACAGATCAACCAGGCACAGATGGACCGCTGGAGCCTTGTGGCGACGCTTAACTATCTCAGTCATGACGCCGAAACGGCGATTGTCATTGCCAAAAACCCGGTGATGAACACAGAGGCCGGGCGCAAGACCATCAGTCAGATGGTCACGGTTGCTGATCTCACACGTACGGCCTTTATGAATGGGGATCTCAGCACCGTTATGAGCCCACGGACAGTCATCAACTGGGCACAAAACGCGCATATCTTCCGCGATGTCGGCTATGCGTTCCGCCTGACCTTCATGAACAAATGCGATGAGTTGGAGCGTCAGACTGTGGCAGAGTTCTATCAACGCTGCTTTGACGAAGAACTGCCGGAAAGCGCTGCGAGCACGAGTTTGGGGTGATGGGTGTCGGGGCGTCTCTAAGTCTTTTGAAGGTCTTTGACAGCCGCTTCCAACTCGTCAAGACGCTGGTCATGCCCACCCATATTACCCGCCAGCATGGTGGTAATGTAGGTCAGGCCGTCGATGCGAAGGTTTACCTCGTCGAAGCGGTCATCGATTTCGTTAAACCGTTGATCAACTTTGGCAAAGCCTTCTTTCATCTCCTTGCGCATCTCGCGCAGAAGCTGGATTGTGTGGTTTTCGGTATTCTCAGCCATTTGGCACTCCGGTCCTGTCAAAAACATAGTCATCCGACCACACCATTGCAAACCCGCCCTTAAAACATGATTAACCAAGCAGCATCATGACCAAACCCACCGACAACCCTGCTGATCCGTTCAAAAAGGCCCTTGCCGAAGCCACCAAGGTTTTGGCGGATGACGCTGAATTGAGCGTGACCTATTCGGTCGATCCGGCTGGGCTTTCTGGCGACACAATGCGCTTGCCGCAGGTCAGCCGCCGGATGACCCGCGATGAGGTTTTGCAGGCGCGCGGCACCGCCGATGCGCTGGCCATGCGGCACAAGTATCATGATGAGGGGCTGCATAGCCGGTACTGCCCCCCGGGCGAAATGGCGCGCGATCTTTATGAGGCGATGGAAACCGCCCATGGCTTCGCACCGGGC
>JBCAZO010000489.1:0-2440 GCA_038532975.1 Pseudomonadota bacterium | reverse complement strand
GTTGTCGAAACGGGTGAATGCACCGAAGGCGATTTGAGGGTAGTTTGTTTTTGCGGAAATGCTGGTTTGAGTCCGGAGTGACAAACGTTGCGAGGTGGGCAAAGGTCAGCATAGTGGAATCCCACCGATGCACGACAAAGGAGTGGCTAATGGTCAATACTCGCACGGCAACATGCTGTTGCGGACAATTGTCTATCGACGTCCAAGGCACACCCGATCCCGGTATTTGCCATTGCCTTGCCTGCCAGAAGCGCACAGGGAGCGTTTTCGCGGCCCTCGCCGCCTTCAAGCCGCCCTACACCGTTTCAGGTGAGGCGAAGGAGTTTGTCAGGCGAGGTGATCATGGTGCCGAGTTCACTTTTCGCTTCTGCCCGATCTGCGGAACAAACCTGTTTCACACAGAAAAAGGGTTCGAAGACGAAATGGTTATCGTCGCGGTGGGTGCGTTTGGCGATCCTAGCTTTCCGCCCCCTGTAGACTCGACGCACGAGCGTCAAAAACATAGTTGGGTCGTTGTTCCCGACAGTGCTGCTAGACATCAAGTTGATCCTGACTGATTTGCGTTGCCTTGGCCCTCAAGACTTACCGCTGGCTACAGACTGACGTCGTACCCAAGACAGGGCGTAAACGTGAAAAAGTTGTCATTCGAGCCGATGCGGGGAACGAGCGCAAAGTCCCGCCGCGCCGCCCTTACCGTGCATCGAGCGCATCCTGCAACAACCCACGCACCTGACCGGGATCGACATCCTCGGCGACAAATGCCTCGCCAATGCCGCGCGCCAGGATAAAACGCAGGCGGCCGTCGATCACCTTCTTGTCCTGTGCCATAAGGTCCAGCAAACCCTCCGCATCAGGCAATTCTCCTGATATATCAGACAGATCAACCTTCATTTTCATGTCGCGCAGATACGCCCGCACGCGGCTTGGGTCTTCCTGCGCGCACAGCCCCATTCGTGACGACAGCTCAAACGCCAGCGCACAGCCGATGGCCACGCCTTCCCCATGCAAAAGCCGGTCGGAATATCCCGTCGCCGCCTCAAGCGCATGGCAAAACGTGTGGCCCAGGTTCAAAAGCGCGCGGTCGCCCTGTTCGGTCTCATCACGCACCACGATCTCGGCCTTCATCTCAACCGAGCGTTTAACCGCGTAGAGCCGTGCCTCTTTGTCCCCGCCTGCCACGTCAGGGCCATTTGCCTCCAGCCACTCGAAAAACGCCGCATCGCCCAGCAGACCGTATTTCACCACCTCGCCATATCCGGCCAGAAAGTCCCGGTCTGTCAGCGTGTCGAGCACATCGATATCGGCCAGCACCATCGCCGGCTGATGAAACGCGCCGATCAGGTTCTTGCCATGCGGCGCATTGATGCCGGTTTTGCCGCCCACCGAGCTGTCGACCTGCGCCAAGAGGCTGGTTGGGACCTGCACAAAACGCATGCCGCGCCGCAAAACGGCGGCGGCAAAGCCCACAAGATCTCCGATCACTCCACCGCCCAAAGCGATGACCACATCCCGGCGCTCGATCTTTTCTGACAAAAGCCATTCGACAGCACGTTCCAGATGCGGCCAGGATTTCGTGGCCTCACCAGCGGGTAAGGTTAATGAAGATGATTGAATGCCCTCTGCGTCCAGCGCCTTTGTCAACGTATCCAGATGCGCTTTTGCCACGGTATCATCACTGATGATCGCCACGCGCGTTCGGTGCAGCAACGGCGCAATATAGCGCCCTGCATCGGGCAACACGCCGGACCCGATGTGAATGTCATAGGCGCGCTCGCCCAAGCCCACATGCACCGTTTCGATCATGACAGCGCCTCCAGCACATCCTTGCGCCCTGCCAGCGCATCCCGCACATGACCGGCCATGGTTTCTATCGAATACTCCGCCCGCGCCTCAACCGCCAGATCCGCCATCTCGTAACAGGGCAAACGCTCATCATAGAGCGACTTTAAGGTTTGAAATGGATTACTTGTGCGCAGCAAAGGCCTGGTATCTTTGTGTTTTACACGGTTCCATAAAAGCTCAAGATCGGCCTTGAGCCATACGGCCACGCCTTTTTGCCGGATCATCTCGCGATTGCGCTCAGACAGAAACGCGCCGCCCCCGGCTGATAAAATCCCACGTTCATTGTCCAGAAGCCGCTCAATCACCTGGCTTTCGCGATCCCGAAAGAACGCCTCGCCGTCCCGCTCAAAAATTTCTTTGATCGACATATTCGCCGCAGCTTCAATTTCCACATCCGAATCAAGGAAGGGAACATCAAGCATGGCGGCCAAAGCCTTGCCCACGGCGGTTTTTCCTGCGCCCATCATCCCCACAAGAACCACCGTTTTTTTCAACTTCCAGGTGTTTTCCGAGGCCAAATTTCGGCGCTCCCCTGCCAATTTTTTACGCTTTGTCATTGAATGACGTGATCTTGGGCAAAAGGCCAGTTATAAGTTAG
>JBCAZO010000488.1:0-2453 GCA_038532975.1 Pseudomonadota bacterium | reverse complement strand
GTACTCGGATCGGCCGGATCATCATATGCGGTGTCAGACGGGCACCGATAACCGAACGGAACCGGCACGATGTCGAGACGCACCTATCGGTCAGGTCGAATGGGATCATGTGCTTGTCGGTGGATATGGGTGGCTTTGCTTGCGGTTGGGATTTCAGAACACGGGTAGCAACGAAGCCGTCAACATCGCTGGCTTCGTTTGAACTGTTCGGTTGCCCCTTATGGATTACTCCAATGACTTCCAGCATCGTGGATTCTGCAGCGAGACTGGATTTCGCAACATTGCCTGTTGGTCGCTTCCCGATGTTTGTTCACGACCTTAACTGCCGATCAGCGACGGCAGCGTGAGCGAGATCTCAGGAACGAACGTAATCAGCATCAACGCGACGAGGATCGCGAGATAAAAGGGCCAGATCGTCCTGACCGCCTTTTCCATCGGCAGTTTTCCGACGGCGCACCCAACGAACAGGCAAGATCCGACAGGTGGTGTGCAAAGCCCGAGGCCCAGATTGACCAGAAGGATCATACCGAACTGAAGAGGATCAATGCCGAGGCTGTTGGCAACCGGCAGGAAAATGGGTGTGCAAATCAGGATCAGCGCCGCCATGTCCATGATCATCCCAAGGATCAGCAGCACAAGATTGATCATTAACAAGATGAGTATGGGATTCTCGGTCAGCCCCGTCAGCAGTTCCACTGTTTTGGCGGGTACTCGATAGAATGTCAGCATGTAGGCAAAGGCACCCGCACAGGCGATCAGGATCATAACCATCGCCGTGGTGCGGACGGATTGAAGGACTGCGGTCTTGAACTTGTCAACGGTGATGGACCTGTAGACCACCAGGGTAACGACAAAAGCATAGATCGCTCCGAAGGCACCGGATTCAGTAACGGTGAATATGCCCGATAATACGCCGCCGACGATGATCACAGCGGTCAAGAGGCCGGGTATCGCGCCAAAGAATGCCATCACCAGTGCTGTCCAGCCGGGAAATCTTTCGGCGCTGTAACCACGTTTGACGGCCACGATGTAGGCCGCAGCCGCTAGGCACAAACACATCAGGATGCCGGGCACTACACCGGCAAGAAACAGCTTGGAAATTGAGATGCCGCCGCCGGCCGCTATCGCAAAGATGATCATGTTGTGACTGGGTGGAATGATGATGCCGGCGATGGAGGAGGTCACCGTGACGTTCACCGCATAATCTGCGTCATAACCCTTTTCTTTCATCACCGGCACGAGGATCGAACCAAGTGCCGAGATGTCGGCAATGGCCGAGCCTGAAATTCCGCCAAAGAGCATGGATGAAAACACGTTCACGATGCCTAGCCCGCCGCGCACGGCACCGACAGCCGCTTGGGCAAAGCGGACAAGCCGCATGGCGATACCACCGTGGAACATCAACTCGCCCGCAAAAATGAAGAAGGGGATTGCCATGAGCGCAAAGACGTTGATGCCGCTGATGATCCGCTGAAATCCGATCATCAACGGCAACCCCTCGTACCAGAAGGCAATGATGGCCGAGATACCGAGCGCGAAGGCAACTGGCGTCCCGATCAAGACACAAAGCGCAAAGGCACCCAAGAGGACTGCAATTCCCATGGTCAGATCCTATTCGATGCTGTCTTTACGCTCATCCGCGCCAAAAAAGATGCGGACGAGATGGCCAAGTGAAAAGAGCAGGATTAAACCGCCTCCAACGGTGAGCGGCAACGACCGCAACCCCTCAGGCACCTGGATCAACGGGATGAGCGAGCCCCATTTGAAAAGCGTGAGTTGCCAGCCATACCACAGCATCAGCCCGCCAAACCCAGCCATCGTGACATCGGATATGACGACCAGCAAGGACCGGAAACGCCTGGGCACAGAAGTGCGCAGGATGGACACCGACAGATGCGTATTTTCATGCACACCCACAGCAGCGCCCAGAAATGCAATCAACATGACAAGGAGCAGCGCCACTTGTTCTACCCATGTCGGCGTCGCGTTCAGAACGTAGCGACCGAAAACCAGCCATCCGAAAATCACGGTTAGCACCACAAGTGCAACACCCGTTACAATCTTGCAAAGTAGCGCTATCGCGTCGAACACGGCAGACACGCGCCGCAATCGCGGTGCGACCTCCAAGGTATCTCTCATTGGATGGTCCCCAAATGCAGTTGCCCGATTCCGCAGAGCCGGAACCGGGTCTTTTGATGCATAGCACGGAAGCGGGTTATTCGGTGGCCTGGATCAGCTCGACCAGGGGCCGGAGGCCTGGGTTGGTCTCAAAATATGCTTCGTATACAGGCGCCATCGCATCTTGGAACGGAGCCTTGTCAGTGACTTCGTTCACGATCACCCCACCTGCTTCCACGGCCTTGCGGCTCGCCGCTTCGCGGGCGGCCCATAGTTCTCTTTGCAAGGTTGCAGACTCCTGGGCGGCTTCTCTGACGGCAGCCTGCATTTCAGCG
>JBCAZO010000487.1:0-2453 GCA_038532975.1 Pseudomonadota bacterium | reverse complement strand
CTTGCGCGATGATGGTCAACGGCGTGCCACGTTGGACGTGCCGGACGCATATTTCCAAGGTGCTCGACGGCGATGCTGTCACAATCGGGCCTTTGCGCAACCTGCCCGTCATCAAAGATCTTGCCGTCGATATGGACCCGTTCTTTGATAAATGGGTCGCCGCCGAGGCCGTGCATCACGGCAGCCTCACGCGGGATGATCCTATCGCGCCGGTGGACGAAACAAGTGAAGAGCGTGTCACGGCCAATGCAGGAATTGAGTGTATCAATTGCTCGGTCTGCTACGCGGCATGTGACACAGTGGCGGGTAATCCCGACTACCTTGGCCCGGCTGCGCTGCAACGTGCCTGGACTTTGCTGAACGACGCCAAGGACGAAGGGCGCGCGGCGATTCTGGATGCTGTGTCAGGGCGCGGGGGATGCCACAACTGTCATTCCATGGGGTCCTGCACGGCCTACTGCCCCAATGAGTTGGACCCGATGTCGGCGATTGCCGGGCTGAAACGCGAAACCGCCAAATCATTCTTCAAGAGAGGACGCTGATGCTCACTTTGCGTCTTTATATGCTGCAACGGATTACGGCGCTTTTGATGGCGCCTCTGGTTGTCGGGCATCTGGCCGTGATGATCTATGCCATTCAGGGCGGTTTAAGCGCCGAAGAAATCCTGGGCCGCACCCAAGGGTCGGTCGCGTGGTTCCTGTTTTATGGGCTCTTCGTAATTGCGGTTGCTGTTCACGGAGCCATCGGCCTGCGCACGGTGGCGCATGAATGGGGTGGGCTGAAAGGCGCCGCACTTGAGCTTTTCATGTGGGCCGTGGGTCTGGGTCTTTTTGCCATGGGAGCACGCGCCGTCTGGGCCGTGACCTTCGCATGAGAGCGGCAAGCGGCATCACCTCACGGGCGCATCCTTTATGGCTCGCCTATATCCTGCATCGACTCTCGGGGCTGGGCCTGGCACTGTTTCTGCCGCTCCACTTCTGGGTTCTGGCGCTGGCGAAGACGGACCCTGCGCGTCTCGACGGCTTTTTGAACCTGACAGAGGCGGGGGCTGTGAAATTGGCCGAATTCGGGCTAGTTTTTCTATTGGCAGTGCACATGTTCGGTGGCCTGCGGCTGATGGCGCTGGAGTTTCTGCCTTGGACGCCGTCGCAAAAGACGCTCGCCGCCGGGGCTGCGGCAGTATCGTTCCTGATTGCCATATTGTTTCTGCTGAAGGCGATTTGAGATGCGTTTGTCCGATATCGAAAGACACGACACGGATATCCTGATCCTTGGCACTGGGGGTGCGGGGCTTTTCGCGGCTTTGCACGCCCAGCAATCCGCGCCCGAGGGCACCAAGATCACCATTGCCGTCAAGGGCCTGATCGGCAAATGCGGCTGCACCCGGATGGTGCAGGGCGGCTATAACGTGGCGCTGGGCGGCGGCGATACGGTCGAGCGGCATTTCATGGACACGATCAACGGCGGCAAGTGGCTTCCAAATCAGGACATGGCCTGGCGGCTCTGCGAACAGGCGGTGGTGCGCATTCGCGAGTTGGAAAACGAGGTTGGATGCTTCTTTGACCGCAATCCGGACGGATCCCTGCATCAAAAGGCGTTTGCCGGGCAGACGGCGGATCGCACCGTGCATAAGGGGGACCTCACCGGCATCGAGATCATCAACCGCCTGATGGAAAAGGTGCTGGCCAGCGGTGTCGAGAAGCTGCAAGAGCATCGCGCCATCGGGTTGATCCCGACGAAGGACGGCAGTGCGCTGGCCGGTGTTCTGATGATCGACATGCGCACCGGGCGCTTTCGGTTCGTGCGCGCCAAGACGGTGCTCATGGCCACGGGCGGCGGGCCGACCATGTACAAATACCACACGCCATCGGGCGACAAGACGATGGACGGACTGGCGATGGCCCTGCGCGCCGGATTGCAACTGCGCGACATGGAGATGGTGCAGTTCCATCCCACGGGCCTTCTGGCGGGCGATCATACCCGCATGACCGGCACCGTGCTGGAAGAAGGTCTGCGCGGCGCGGGCGGGCAGCTCATCAACCACGCAGGCCAACGTTTCATGTTCGACTATGACGGCAAAGGCGAGCGCGCCACGCGCGATGTGGTCAGCCGCGGCATCTATGCCGAGATGCGCAAGAACAACAATCCGGAGCAGGAAGGCGTCTTTATCTCGATGTCTCATCTTGGGCCTGAGAATGTGGCCAAGAAATTCAAAGGCATGGTCAAGCGTTGTGCCGATTGCGGCTTTGATCTGGCCGGTGGCAAGGTCGAGGTTGTGCCCACGGCGCATTACTTCATGGGCGGTTTGGTGGTTGACGTGGACACGCGCACCGCGATGGAGGGGCTTTATGTGGCGGGGGAAGATGCCGGGGGCGCGCATGGGTCCAATCGGTTGGGCGGCAATGGGGTGGCCAATTCCACGGTCTATGGCGGGATTGCGGGCGACACGATGG
>JBCAZO010000486.1:0-2459 GCA_038532975.1 Pseudomonadota bacterium | reverse complement strand
GATGAAGACTGGAAAGCATTCTCGGACGCCATGCGAGAGCGTAACATCCCGGGCTTCATGGCCGCCAAGTTCAAACCCTTCTGGGCCACCATGATGCTCGGCATCGGCCCGTGCGAGGCGCGCTCCGGCGCGCTAGAGGATCGCGGCATCGACGTTTTGGTGGGTGAATATGCCGAAGAGCTGGGCACAGGCAGCAAATCACTTGATGACTTTTTCGCCCTTCTGAAGATGCTCGACGAGGACCCGGTGGAGCAACAGCTCAACCTCATCCGCCTGACGCTGGCCTGGCCCGGCAATGTCGACGACATGTCCTACACAATCCGCGAACGCTATCTGGCCGAAGAAATTGGGGTGACCTGGGCTTTCTCAAAGGCGGTCTCGCTCAAGTATGGCGGACCAACGGCAGAGGCTGATTTTGCCCGGTTCACAGAACTGCTGCTCGAAGACCGCAACCGCAAATGGGCCGACACGCTGGTGGCCGACACCCAACCCGGCGACCGCGTCTTCGTCGCCTTCGGCGCAGGCCATTTGCCCGGCAAGATCGGCGTGCTTTGGCTACTGGAGCAAGAAGGGTTTGCGATTGAACGACTGGAGATGTGACGGCAGTCGGAGACGCGTTTGATGGCAGTTATGCGGAGGAAGCGGCCGTTGGGAGAAGCCCTTTCAACGTCGGTTACCATAGTCCAAAAGGAAACTTACCGTTTGAACTAAACCAACGATGCTTCGAATATGTCTCAGAGGACAACATGATCCAGATTTTCGGCCCAGAAAATCGGCAGTTCTATATGACGCCCAACGAAAATGGAAACGGGTTCAAGCGCATTGATGGAGCACCAGTGTTAGCAAATGCTGCAACACTGGGCGACGCGATCAGAGCCTACGAAGATGAACATGCCGTATTGATTAGGCCATATGACGGAAGCCTCGAGGCAATCCCATTCAATACGGGAGAAGAACCAAAGTACTTCTTTTATGATAATTCCGCGTTTGTTGGGGGGCTGGTCGATATTCACGTTCTTCGCACCGGGCAGGAAATTTGCCCAAAACAGAGTCTGTCCTTCAAGCTACTTGAGGGCGATATTGTCCAGATAGGCGAGTTGGTTTGCTAAAGCTGCGCAATGCGATCGAAACTGTCGTCTGCACGTAGAAGCTAGCAAGGCGCTGCAAGTGGGAGAGTGTTATTGGTTGAGAACAACGTTTCTGGCTGGGAGCAACGTTTGGCCCAGCAGCAAAAAGAGACAGCCAAAGAAATCAATGCAGCTCCGATCAATCCGAGTCCTTCAGGTTGGAAGATGGTGACGGTCTTCGCTGTTGGGGGGTTACACGCCGCTGGCTTTGCGGAAGATTCAGAAGAGTTATTGGTTGCATCATCCAATGGTCAAAGTGTGACTGACGGTCTTACGGGTGTGCAATTGTACCGGAACAGCGAAAGCGACGGTTACGACTCGCGAAAACTCACTGCACGCCGTCTCGATCAGCCCGACGGACCTGTCTTCAGGATGTCAGGGTTAGAAGGTGGTGGACTACGAACCTGCACAGACGATGGCTGGAGGCTAAGCTTAACCTATTCGAACTGGCCAAAAGGGCGATTGCTGCTACACGAGCCGAAAGAGAGCGCCTTTCGCTCGAAAAACATTATGTTTGGAAAAACTGTTTTGGCCGAAAGGTATGAGTTTCGAGTTTGGGGGTTTTCGTGGTCTGGAAAGGTTATGATTTGGTCTGACGAAGTCGATGTCCGTGTATATCGAAGAGAAACGTGTGAGTAGAGCTTTGGAGAATTGCGGAGCTACTTCTTTGCAAATTCATGTCCGCTATGAGCTCAAACCCGACCTCTTTTTCCCCACATCTACCGCTGCCGTCTGAGCCGACCTTCAATCCACACCTCTCTCTTCACAAGGGCAGCGACCCATGCAAGGCTTGGCCATGCACGTTCTCACCGTCCTTGATCACCCCAACCCGGATTCGTTCAGCGCGGCAGTCGCAAAGCAATTCATGTCCGGGGCCGAGGCGGCGGGGCACACCACGGAATTGGCTGATCTGAACACCGAAGGGTTCGACCCCCGCTGGTCCATGGCCGACATCGAGGCCGATGATGGCGATACAGCCCCTGAGGATGTGCAAAAAGAACAGGCGCGCATCGCGCGAGCAGATGCGATTTGCTTTGTCTTCCCGCTTTTCTGGTGGGGCATGCCCGCGATGACCAAAGGCTGGGTGGACCGTGTCTGGTCCTGGGGCTGGGCCTATGACCAACTCGACGACCCGGAAAAATCGCTGCAGCGCCCCCGCACCGGCGTGCTTCTGATCCCGGCCGGGGCGCGCTCGGACGAGATGGAAACCGAAGGGTATCTGGCGGCGCTCGACACCGCCTGGATCAAAGGCACGTTTGGGTATTTCGGTTTCACCCGTCGGGATATGCACGTCCTGAACGGTTCAACCGGATCTGAAGCACGGCGCAAGAC
>JBCAZO010000485.1:0-2464 GCA_038532975.1 Pseudomonadota bacterium | reverse complement strand
GTGCCAAGCCAGCGCTGGACGCAAAGCTTCACCCGCCCGCCCTTCACGCTTTACCGCAGCCTGCGGCGCACCAACCCCTCGCCCTTCATGTTCTACTTCAATTTCGGCGGGTTTCAGGTTGTGGGGGCCAGCCCGGAAATCCTTGTGCGTGTGATGGATGGAGAGGTCACGATCCGGCCCATCGCAGGCACCCGTCCCCGTGGCGCGACACCGGAAGAAGACCGTTCTCACGAAGCCGACCTTCTGGCAGACCCCAAGGAACTGGCCGAGCACCTCATGCTGCTGGATTTGGGGCGCAATGATGTGGGTCGCGTGGCCAAGATTGGCACGGTGCGTCCCACCGAAGAATTTATCATCGAGCGCTATAGCCACGTGATGCATATCGTCTCGAACGTTGTGGGCGAGCTGAGCGAGGAGCATGATGCGCTCTCTGCCCTTCTCGCTGGTCTGCCCGCCGGCACGGTCTCGGGCGCACCAAAGGTACGGGCGATGGAGATCATCGATGAGCTCGAGCCGGAAAAGCGCGGCGTCTATGGCGGCGGCGTTGGGTATTTCAGCGCCGGTGGCGACATGGATGTCTGCATCGCGCTGCGCACAGCGGTGGTGAAGGATCAAAAGCTCTATATCCAGGCTGGCGGCGGCGTGGTCTATGACAGTGACCCCGAAGCCGAGTTCATGGAAACCGTGCATAAGTCCAACGCCATCCGGCGCGCCGCGGCAGATGCGGCACGGTTTGACCGGGATGACAATGGGTGATCGGGTCAGGCCATGACCCGCGTTCTGCTCTTCAACAAGCCTTACGGTGTTTTGTCGCAATTCACGGATAAAGGCACCGAAGGCAGTCCACGCGCAACCCTGTCGGATTACATTGACGTACCCGGGGTTTACGCCGCTGGGCGTCTGGATCGTGACAGCGAAGGTCTCTTGGTTCTGACCGACAATGGCCGACTTCAAGCGCGACTTACAAATCCCAGTTTCAAAACGGAAAAGACCTATCTCGCTCAAGTCGAAGGTGTGCCGGAAGAGACAGCAATCAAAGCCTTATGCGACGGTGTCACACTTAAGGATGGCCCAACACGACGCGCCAAAGTTCGACAGATCGAGGCGCCGGATATCTGGCAGCGTGACCCGCCCATCCGGTATCGCAAATCCGTGCCGGACTGTTGGCTGGAAGTTACCCTGTCCGAGGGCCGCAACCGGCAAGTGCGCCGCATGACGGCGCATGTGGGACATCCCACGCTCAGGCTGATCCGGTGGCGGATTGGGGAGTGGACAATTGAAGGATTGAAGCCGGGCCAATGGCGCGACGCGCTGTAATAAGAAGGCCGGTTATTCGCGTGCGCCAACTGTTGTCTATATATGCGCGGCGCAATCAAGCAAAGATCAGAGCGATCACAAAACCAGCCGACATCGCACACACAATTCCCACCGCATACGTTGTTGTTTTCAGAGGCTTTTTCTTCGGTTTCATGGTCCATTGAGACCACTTGTGATGCTTGTCGTGAAATTCGGCGTCGTCCCAGTAACTCATACCCGCAGCTCCCCCGTAGAAAATGGAATGAGACCGGAATCGTACGAGATTGTGGCGAAAATGAGGCAATTATGGTGAAGCTGTGGCCAAAGGCTAAAATTACCGAATTCCAGCGAAAAACCGGGCTTCAATCCAAGCGGATCCAAAGGATTGTGTCCAAGGCGGCAATAATGGACACGCGAGGATACGCATCATTTGTCCCGCACGACTCAGAAACTGAAAATATCGCCGATGTTTTCGATGATGGTCACAAGCAGAATGACACCAGCCACCAGCAGTGCCACCCACCAGAAGAAGTGGAAGACAATCGCGGCCACGCCAAGGCTTGTCCCGTAGACCGAATAGTGCCAGTTCTCGCGAAGTACGCCTGAGACGACAGAAAGGACAACCGCGACAATCCCGAAAATGGGCGCGGCCAGTGCGACATAGCTCCAGATTGGCGGGGAGGCCGCCTCCGGTTCCGG
Organism: Pseudomonadota bacterium; assembly: GCA_038532975.1. Classification (GTDB taxonomy): domain Bacteria; phylum Pseudomonadota; class Alphaproteobacteria; order Rhodobacterales; family Rhodobacteraceae; genus Roseovarius. Next base: position 469 of record JBCAZO010000485.1, on the reverse strand, counting down.
CTGCGGCAAGCCCAGCAAACTGCGCCAGGCAGACCGTTTGATATCGCCCGCGATTTCACCAATCTGCGTGCCTATAGAAGGTTTTGTCTCAAAAGTCGGCCCGACAATCTGTGCAAAAACCAGCAAAAGGGCGATCGCTCCTGCTAAAACAGCGTAAAACCCCCAAGTCCTAAGAAACTCAGGCCGATCCGGGTTTGGCATGTGCATTTGACTGTCCATGAAATGCTTGTGTTGCCCAACTTCGGCAAAACTGTGGTTTTGGCAGGAAATATTTTGGAAAAGAACCGAAAACCTGCCGCAAAGCGCAAGGCAGGTCGATGGTGCTACCAAGATTGATGAAGGGTTGGATTGAGTCCTAACAAGTCATTCAAGTGTAGTCACAAAACGAGAACCTGGGCACCTACACTGGTAGTAGTGGTCGTCGCAATGCGGGTGCTAAAATTGGTTTCAGAGATTTGTTATACTGGGC
>JBCAZO010000484.1:0-2470 GCA_038532975.1 Pseudomonadota bacterium | reverse complement strand
CGCAGGTCCCTATTCGGTCTTTCATGGATTTGCCGAACTTTTCGAGGATTTTGAACCGTGGCTGTCCAAGGCCACCGGCATGCGGGTGCATGGTCATCTCTTCGCGCCGGATCGTGCGCATTTTGCGGATGGCCAGACCATCATGAATGGTGGACTAAGCGATAGCGCCACGCTGAGGGACTATAACCCAAAGGCCTTTCTGACCAACCTGATCTGGAATACACGTGGCGAACGCCAATGCTTTCAGTTCGGCCCGAATGACAATCAGAAAATCAACGCTCTGGTCGCAAGCGATCAGAACGCGCAGATCTCTGTTGTCAGTGGGGCTTGGGCTGTGGCCCTGTTCCGATCGAACATGAATTTCATGGATATTCGACAGCAGGCCGCCACTCTGCAGAAAATCGAAAGCGCACATCTAAAGCTGCTGAGATCGAACAAGACCAAGGCCCGGGTCAGAATCTGGACAATGGCGGAATTCATTGAAGCGCCGATGGAAGCCTTGCAGGTGATCCTCGACGAGATGGGTGCCCAATCACAAAACCGGTTGTCCGAGGTGCCGCGCCTCGTGGATCTCAAGGGGTTTGGGCAGTTCCTGCAGAACCTCAAGAACCAGGGCATGCATCCCTATCTGATGGGAGACTTCCCGGTTTCGCTTGAGCCAGAGCCCGATCGGCCACTGCCCCGCAAACCGTACTTAGTGCGATAAACCGGTATGGCTGCCTTCGATTACTTCGTGGTTTTTGCCGAGATGCGGACCGGGTCTAACTTCCTGGAGGCCAACCTCAACGCTCTCGACGGGGTTGCGTGCTACGGGGAGGCCTTCAACCCCAACTTCATTGCCTATCCAAACAGAACGGAACTGCTTGGGCTTACAAAGGACGAGCGCGATGCAAATCCGCTGGAGCTGCTTCGTGCGATCCGCGAAAGCAACGACCAGATTGGGGGGTTTCGATACTTTCACGATCACGATCCGCGCCTTCTTGAAACGATCTTGTCTGATCGGAAGTGCGCCAAAATCATCCTGACCCGCAACGCCGTTGACAGCTATGTTTCGCACAAGATCGCGGTTGCGACTGGGCAGTGGAAGTTGACCGATGTAAAGCGGCGCCGGGACGTTCGGATAGCCTTCGATGATCAGGAGTTCGAGAGCCGCCTGAGCATCTTGCAGGGGTTTCAGGTGGACATACTGAACCGCATGCAAAAAGACGGTCAGACGGCATTCTACCTCGATTATGAGGATCTGCGGGATCTTGAGGTTATCAACGGCTTGGCGCAGTTCCTGGGCGTTTCTTCACGCCTGCCGGCTCTTGACCAAAGCCTGAAACCCCAGAACCCGGCACCCTTGGAAGAGAAGGTGACCAACTTCGCAGAGATGCAGACCGCTCTGGGTATTTCGGGGCATTTTGATTTCAGCCGAACACCAAATTTTGAGCCAAGACGCGGGCCAGCCGTGCCGACTTACGTTGTCTGTGACTGGCCGCCACTGGTTTATCTACCCATTCGCGGCAGTGCGGATGAAGAGGTGATCAATTGGCTGAGTACCATCGACGCTTCCAAAACCAGCGGAGTACGCGAAGGGTTGAAACAGGGTGAATTGCGCGAATGGATGAAGTCCCATCCTGGTCACCGTCGCTTCACGGTTGTCTCGCATCCGATTGAGAGGGCGCACCGTGTGTTTTGCCAGCGCGTGCTCAGCAGGGATGACGGTGGCTTTCACGCAATCCGGAAGATGTTGGAACGGCAACACAAGGTGACCCTTAGCGCGGGTTTGTTGGATATCTCCGAACATCGCGCTGCGTTCCGTGCGTTTCTAAGTTTCGTGAAGGCCAATCTTTCCGGCCAAACCAACATCAGGATCGATCTGGCATGGGCCAGTCAGTCGCAGATCATCCGCGGCTTTTCTGATTTTATGCCGGTCGACCACATCTTCCGCGAAGAAGAGCTCGCCTCGGACCTGCCCAAAATCCTCAAACGCCAGGATGATCCCGAAGCCGCGCTTGACCCGCAAGTGCGATGCGAGCGCTCAGATCTGCTTGAGCAGATTTACGACGATGAAATCGAGCGTTTTGGCCGCGATGCCTATCAGCGTGATTACATGTTGCTCGGATTTGATCGCTGGCGATAACTACGCCGCTTGCGCCGACTGGGCTTCGGACAGGATGGCGTAGAGCGTTCCGGGATCGCGGTTCGCCCGCAGCTTGGTGCAAATGCTCTTGTCGCGCAGCGTTCTTGAGACCAGCGCCAGCGCCTTGAGGTGATCGAAGCGTTGATCGCGCGCGAAGCGCTGGGGCCGACCGGTGTTGGCAATGGCGTTGCCCTGCCCCACGCCCGCGTCGAAGGTACGTCTGATGTCATTGGAGCATTCGTAATGCTGGACAAGCCCATCGATTTCGACGCCGTCGATAGGCAGCCCGTGGACATCGCGTTTGCGCTATTCGCGCCCGAAGAGGCCGGCGTCGAACACCTCAAG
>JBCAZO010000483.1:0-2472 GCA_038532975.1 Pseudomonadota bacterium | reverse complement strand
CGTATCAATGCACCCCGCACGATGTCTGGCGCGACATGGGCGCCGAATACCGTGACATGGACCGGCAACAACCGCACGCATATGGTGCGCGTGCCTGGTCCGGGCCGGTTTGAGCTTCGGCTGCCCGACGGGGCGGCCAATCCTTATCTTTTGCAGGCCGTGATTATCGCGGCAGGTCTCAGTGGCATTCGCCATAAAGCCGATCCGGGCAAGCGGTATGATATCGACATGTACGCCGAAGGTCACAAGGTGCGCGGCGCACCCAAGCTGCCGCTAAACATGCTGGATGCGATCCGGACCTATGACAAGGATAAAGAACTCAAGTCCATGCTGGGCGACGAATTCTCGGCGGCATACATCAAGATGAAAACGCAGGAATGGAATTCCTTTACCGCACATTTCAGCCAGTGGGAAAAGGACAACACGCTGGATATCTAAGCCAGCGCCATTTCCATGAAAACCACCTTGCCCTCATGTTCCGGGGGCAGGGCGATGCGCGGGGGCACGAAGACGAACCCGGCCTTTTCATAGATGCGCTGCGCGGCTTTGAATGTGTGGAACGTGTCTAGGATCACCTTGGTGTAGCCTTGCGCTCTTGCCCGTAACAAAAGCTCTGTGATCATTCGCTCGCCCAGTTGAAGCCCGCGAAACTCGGGCCTTACATACATGCGTTTGATCTCGCATGTCGTGTCATCATGGCCAAAGAAAGCAACGCAGCCTGCGGGTTTACCCTCAACACTGGCCAGAAGAAATCCACCCGTAGGCGGCGCGTAGATGCCTGGCAATTGCGCCAGCTGATCCTCCAGCCCGGCAAAGGCATGCGCTGACCCAGCATTGGGATCTTGTGTCAGTGAAAACGCGAAAAGCTCGCGCACCAGGCTTTGTACTGCCTCGATCTGATCGCGTGTTCTAATTTGGCTGATTTGGACCTGGGTCATCTTGCATCAGTGCCGGAAGCCCCATTTGCCAGCGGATCAGGCGTTTGCCTCTCGGATTTTGTCCGCCGCATCCTTGTCATAGGTCACGCCATTTTCCTCAAAGAGCGTGTCCAACTCGCCCGACAGCGTCATTTCGGTGATAATATCGCAACCGCCGACAAATTCGCCTTTCACATAAAGCTGAGGCACAGTTGGCCAGTCGGCATAGTCCTTCACCCCCTGGCGGATGTTCTCATCGGCCAGAACATTCACATCGAGATAATCGACGCCCATATAGTTCAAAACACCGGCCACGCGGCTTGAGAATCCGCATTGCGGCATGCTCTTGGTGCCTTTCATATAAAGCACCACATCATTGGCTTTGACGGTTTCATCAATCAGGGTTTTCGCGTCAGTCATGTCGTTTGTCCTTTGGCACAAAACGTTTTGCGTATTTTTGTGGATCTTTCGGCACTTTCCAACGGGTCACGTTGCCGCCGCCGACCCCCGACTGGTAGTCCGATTCAAGGATGTGATCACCATGCCCGGGCCTGCTGCCGCGCGCGCCGGGGTCTTTGCGCTGACCCATAATGGCAAGCGCCCCCACCGCCGCGGCAATCAACGCGATGATGATCAGGATTTCCATCAGTCAGGCGCCTTTGTGGTCAGTGCCAGAGCGTGCAAATCACCCGATGGGCCGTCCATCTTACCTTTGAGCGCCGCATAGACGGCGCGTTGCTGCTGCACACGGTTCTTACCGCGAAAGCTCTCGTCGACAACCTCGGCGGCATAGTGGTTCCCGTCACCGGCAAGATCGGTGATGGTAATCTTGGCCTCAGGAAAGGTTTCGCGGATCAGGTCTTCGATTTCCTGCGCTTGCATCGGCATGCGGAGCACTCCTTGGGTCTTTGACCAAGATGTAGAGAGCCGGATGCGGGAAGGCAAGGTGTCGGGTTGGGATGCGCTTTGATGGATCGATACCGCTGGCCGTCTTGCACGTAACGGCAACTCGCAACATTGGGTTTGGTGCCAAAGCCGATGTCTGCGCGCGGAATCAAGGGCGAAGCCCGCCGCGCATCGGCGACGCGCCCCCACGCGGCGGGGATTTGATGAGGCTGGGCGCACAGTCCCACAGTTTTGCGGATTTGGCAGGGATAAATTGCCCCGAACTGACGTCGGATCGCCACCGCGCGCGTCGTCGATGCGCGGCTATTGCTGAAATCCCGAAAGACTGTGCCAACCTGACTGCCAGCGCAGTGGTTAAATCTCCTGACCTTTCTTCAAAAGCTCGTCGATCAGTTCGCGCTGCAAAGCGCCGCTGTCCCCGCCGCCAAACTGCATTGCACCCCCGGAATATAGGGTTCCGTAGCTTTTGGAGAGGTTGATGATCTGTCCAAGGCCGGAAATCAGCTGGTCTTTTTCGAGTGCCGAAAGCGGATGGATGTAGGTCGCCCAGACCATGTCGTTGGCAATGGCGTACCGCCCATCCAAGGCGCTGTCGAAATTGGCCTGCATCATGCGTTTGAATGCGCCATCCTCTAACTTTTCGACTTCT
>JBCAZO010000482.1:0-2476 GCA_038532975.1 Pseudomonadota bacterium | reverse complement strand
CAGTCTTTGATGGAAACCCTGCCCGGTACCGGGCAGGGTTTCCATCAAAGACTGGCGCGTGAAATTATCCCGCACATAGCCAAATCGCCGGGCGGAATTGAAACCGTGATCGGGGTGGTGCGCAACAATGCCGCCGGCCTCTTGGCCGCGGTGTTGCAGAGCATGAAGGCCGAGGGCCACGAAATTGGCGGCGTCGGTGACGCCGTAAACCCCGAAAATCCCGCATTCTTCGCGCAGTTTATCGTCATCAAACGGATGAGCGGGCGGCATGGTTTTGTCGGACAACGGGCAGCTCCGAATCCCTTTACGCTTGGACCCACTAAATAGGGCGTCTAAGGGCATATGTCACGAAACTATCACAGTGGGTTTGTGCAAATTCCATGCCCGTGACGCAGCGGAAACAGACTTCAGGCCGCGCGCTTGCTCAGATGTGTAACCAGCAGGGCTGCTTCATGGCGTTTCAACGTCGGTGCAGCGGTTTCACCAAAACGTGCCATTTGACTTGTCAGGGATGGAAACAGGCTGAGCAATTCTCTTCGCTGGTCCGCATCAACCGCTGACAGGGATTGTCTGGACAAAAAGAAACTTTCGCTCAGCGCACCTTCGGATTGAACAATCTGATGCCGGTCAAACATCATGTGGACATATGTCACGGTGCCGCCCGTTCGTATGCGGATCCCGAACTTACCACAAAGATGCTTGGCTGCGAGCAAAACGTCTCTTGTGCCAAATAGCAACTCCGCCTCCGGCGCCTGCATATACAGCCTGTGCTCTTGCGAGACCACAAGTTCGCGGGAATTGCCGATTGCGCCTTGCGGTATCACGACTGGCGCGAAACTGCCTTCGGCGGTCACTTCGGTGTGTCCGATCCAGCGCACGGGTTGAAAGCCTTTATCGAGGGTCCAGACGCGGTCGCCCACACAAAGCGTGTCAATCGTGGTTTCCCCGTTCTCCGTCAGAATACGGGTATCTGCCCCGAAACAGGTGATAAACGTGTTGTATGCGGACGACCCAGTGTTTGAACCGCCGGTTTTCACATATTGGACACCATCCTGAAGCTGGATATCGGGCGAAAACCCCCAGACATCTCCGGTGACACCGTTTTGCGAAAAGACTGTGATTGTAATGGTTGGTCCGGTTGGATTTCCAAAACTGTCCAGTGCACGCACAAAAATCAGAGACTCGGCTTCGACCGGCGTGCCGTTGGCAACAATTCCGCCGCCATCCGTGATGTTATGCCCGGCGGTGTTGTCGTCTTCAAAAGTATCTACATTGCCGCCGGTATCATCAAGCGTCACGGTTGTGCCGCCACCAGCCGAATAGGTGAAAATGGTCCCGTCCGGTGTGTCGGAGTTGTTGATGACCGGGTTGCCAACGATAGAACCGTTGGAACTGCTGTCGACCACCAGATTGTTGTTATCAATTGCGAAAAAGCTGCGGAGTGCCATAGAGCTGCCTGTTGGATAACCTCGTGGTTCAGGCAGACATGACAATCATTATGGGCCACCCAAAGGCAGGTTTGTGGTCTAGATGTGGAGAATAGCTCGTTTTCGCCCTGAAGCGAAAAATGGCTTATCGGGGTTTTGACTGATTATTGTGGAGCGTCACAGGCGCTGACAAGTTGCTCATATTGCTGGGTAATCCAGCCCAAAGCCTGTTCGGGATCGCCTTCCTGAACCTTCTCGGTGAGTTGCGCAAAGACGCGCGCAGAGCGGCTGTCATCGACAATCTGGATGTCTTGGCCGGTAATCACGGTCTCATAGACAAAATAGGCAATCGCCACCAAAAGAATGCCGCGCGCCACACCAAAGAGGAACCCGGCCCCCTGATCCAGTCCACCCAGGGCAGAGCGTTGGACAATGGAGGAAAAGAGCGGTGTAATCAGCGACGACACAATCAGGGCCACGGCAAAAACAAGGGCTGCGGCGCCGATCATCGACAATTCGCAATTGTCTCCAATCAAATCGCTGAGAACCGGGATTTCCTTGACCAGCGGTTCGACCTGCGGGGCAAAGACAAAGGCCAGGATGGCGGCTATGACCCAGCCTGCGATGGCAAGCGCCTCGCGCACAAAGCCGCGCGAATAAGCCAATAGCGCAGATAGCACAATGACAAGCACCACGATGCCGTCGATGATGGTAAAGCCTTCCATATGCTCTTTCCTGTCCCAATGACGCGGATCAGCCTGCGCCGAAAATTTCACCTACAAAGCCGGTCAGGTCGCTCATCTGCGTGAGCATCAGCCCGCCCGACCCCTCGGATTTGCCACCCGAAGGAAGGATGGCTGATGTGAAACCAAGTTTTTTGGCTTCTTTCAACCTGTTTCCGGTTTGAGCAACCGGTCTGAGGGCACCAGACAGGCTGATTTCGCCGAAAAGGACACAGTTTTGGGGCAATGCTGTGTCTTCTCGGGCACTCAGAAGGGCCGCCGCGACGGCCAGATCGGCGGCGGGTTCGCTGATTTTGATGCCGCCCG
>JBCAZO010000481.1:0-2479 GCA_038532975.1 Pseudomonadota bacterium | reverse complement strand
GATCGCAGGCTCTCCAGGCGGTATCGGCAGCCCGGGCATCGTGACCTTCCCCACGCCCTCCCCTGCGCGAAACACCACGCCGCCTGATGAGGCGCTGACACGGGCACGCACCTCGGCCCCGTGCGTGACATCCGGGTCGTCTCCGGCATCCTTGATGATGCCGGCCTCGGCCCAATTCGGACCTTCCGCCCAATGAGACAGAGCGAATTCCGGCTGCTCTCCACCAGGCAGGGTGATGCCCACCCTATCGGGCCGCTCTGCCCCCCAAAGCCCCATCAACGCCGCCTTTGTAGCGGCGGTGGCGCAGGCACCTGTGGTCCAGCCACGGCGCAAGGGTCCATCGGGTTTGCGAGCCATATCGCGCGGACTATAGGCAGCGTGGCACGCCGCGCCAACGATCAAATTTGCCCCTAAATGTCGTCTCTTAACGCCAAACCGGTCGCTCCGGGGCTTTCACCGCGCCGCAAAGCCCGGCATAGAAGGGATATGACCGAGTCTCTGACACTTCCCGACGCCGCTTGGCCCGAGCTTTTGCCCGGCTGGGTATGGCTGTGCGGCGCCGGTCCCGGCGATCCGGGCTTGTTGACGCTGCATGCGCTCAACGCGCTGCGCCAGGCCGATGTGGTGGTCTATGACGCGCTGGTCGAGGACCGCATTCTCGACTGGGCCCCGCGGGCCGAGAATATCTATGCGGGCAAACGCGGCGGCAAGCCTTCTGCCAAACAGCGCGATATCTCTCTGCGTCTGGTTGATCTTGCCAAGGCTGGCAAGCGGGTGCTGCGTCTCAAAGGCGGCGATCCTTTTGTCTTTGGCCGCGGCGGCGAAGAGGCACAGACGCTGGTCCAGCATGGCGTACCTATCCGCATCATTCCCGGCATCAGCGCCGGGATCGGCGGGTTGGCCTATGCCGGGATCCCCGTGACCCACCGCGACGTGAACCAGTCGGTGACATTTGTCACCGGCCATGACCAGTCAGGCAAGACGCCCAGTTCGCTCAACTGGCGCGCGATTGCCGAGGGCAGCCAGGTCATTGTGATCTACATGGGCATGAAACATGCCGGGCAGATCACGGGCGCTTTGCTGGATGCTGGCCGGGCTTCGGATGAACCTTGCGCTGTGGTCTCGTCCGCCACGACCGGCGATCAGCAGGTGCTGGAGACCACGCTGGGCCATATGGCGCGCGATATTGAAAACAGCGGTCTGGAGCCACCCGCGATCCTATGTGTCGGACGCTCCGTTCTGATGCGGCAGGTGCTGGACTGGCAGGCCATGCTGGAGGGTCACGCGCCGCGCAACCTCGATCCGCTAGGCCGGGGGCGACCGGCGGAAAGCGCGTGACACGTCTTATTGCGAAGGCGCAAAAGCTTCTCGAAAGCTTTTGCAGAAGTCTTTTCAGAAAAGACTTGGACGAGGGGCCAGCCCCTCGCGCTCCCCGGGGTATTTCAGACAAGAAAGAAGCGGCTAGATGGGCCAAGGGCTGATCATTGCGGCACCGGCCTCTGGCTGTGGCAAGACCACTGTCACGCTGGCGCTGTTACGGCTTCTGGCGCGGCAAGGTCTGGTGGTGCGCGGGGCGAAATCGGGGCCGGACTATATCGATCCGCGCTTTCACGAAGCGGCCTCTGGTGCGCCATGTTTCAATCTTGACGCCTGGGCGATGCCCCCTGCACGCATCACCGCGCTTGCGGCTGGCGAGGGATTATTGGTCATCGAAGGGGCGATGGGGCTTTTTGACGGGGCGCCACCTGACGGCAAAGGCGCGGTGGCCGATCTGGCGCGCCAGCTTGATCTGCCGGTGGTTCTGGTGGTTGACGCCGCCAAACAGGCCGGGTCCGTCGCCCCGCTTGTGACCGGATTTGCTGGGCATGATCCGGCGGTGCGCGTGGCCGCTGTGATATTGAACAATGTGGGCAGCGACCGGCATGAGACCGTGCTGCGCAGAGCTTTGGACCCTTTGAGGCTGCCAGTCTTGGCGGTCATGCGGCGGGATGCGACGCTGTCTTTGCCGTCCCGGCATCTGGGGCTGGTGCAGGCTGGGGAACGCGCTGATCTGGAGGGGTTTCTGGACCGGGCTGCGGATGCTTTGGCGGACAGTCTGAACCAGGAGAGATTGCTGGCTTTGGCCACAGACTTGCCTGCGCCCAACTCAGCGAAAGGCCTTGTGCCCCCGGCGCAGGTGATCGCGGTGGCTCAGGATGAGGCCTTTGCCTTCGCCTATCCGCATATGCTGTCGGATTGGCGCGCAGCAGGCGCGGAGGTTAAACCTTTTTCGCCCTTGGCGGATGAAGCTGTGCCGGAGGCAGAATTCGTCTTTCTGCCCGGTGGATATCCTGAGTTGCATGCCGGACGGTTGGCGGCAGCCAATACGTTTTTAACCAGCTTGAATAAGTCCGCGCAAAACTCTGTTATTTATGGAGAATGTGGCGGATACATGGTGTGGCGCTGGCCACCTGCATCGACCAAACCCTCGCCAAGCACC
>JBCAZO010000480.1:0-2480 GCA_038532975.1 Pseudomonadota bacterium | reverse complement strand
AACCATCGATCAAGTCCAGGCTTTGCAGTTCAAACTAGCCGATATGGAGATCGGAAAAATTGCCGCCCGATATGAACGCCTTCGTTCCGTTCAGAACATATCCGGAGTTGTTGCGCCCTGCCTTGGTGCGCAGCGCCGCGGCGTCCGAGCCTGATCCAGGTTCGGTCAGACAATACGATGCGACCTTCTTGAAGCTGCAAAGGTCCGGTAACCGCGCCTCGCGCACTTGATCCGACCCAAAACGATCCACCATCCAGGCACACATATTGTGGATCGAAATGAAGGCAGCGACGGATGGACAGGCCCTCGACAATGCCTCAAAGATCAAGGCGGCATCCAGACGTCCAAGCTCGGTGCCACCATGATCACCACTGACGTAGATACCGCCGAACCCCAACTTACCAGCAGATTGCAGCAGCTCTTTCGGGATCGCACCAGCCCCCTCCCACTTGAGAGCGTGAGGGGCAATGTTCTCCTCGCCAAATTGGGTTGCCATCTCGACGATGGCGTCTTGCTCTGATGTCAGCGCGAAGTCCATCTTCGCACTCCTAGTTCATTGTTGGAATGACGAACTCTGCACCCTCCTTGATGCCGGAAGGCCATCTTTGCGTGACAGTTTTCGTCTTCGTGTAGAAGCGGAAGGCATCAGTTCCGTGTTGGTTCAGATCTCCAAAACCGGACTTTTTCCAGCCGCCAAACGTGTAATAGGCTAACGGCACCGGGATTGGGACGTTGACGCCGACCATGCCCACATTGATGCGGGATGCGAAATCACGGGCCGTATCACCATCACGCGTGTAGATCGAAACACCATTGCCGTATTCGTTCTCCATCGGAAGGCGAACAGCCGAGGCGTAGTCGTCAGCACGGACAACGCTGAGGACCGGTGCAAAAATCTCCTCGCGATAGATGTCCATGTCCGTGGTCACACAATCAAAGAGACACGGGCCCATGAAATGCCCGTTTTCATAGCCCTGCAAGCTGAACCCACGACCGTCGACGATCAGTTCTGCGCCGGATTGTATCCCACTTTCAACCAATCCCAACGCGCGCGTCCTTGCCTGTTCTGTGACCAGTGGTCCGAAATCAACGGCATCCCCGTCAGTGTAAGGTCCGACCTTTAGCGATTCCACCTTTGGGACCAATTTCTCGATCAATGCATCCGCTGTTTTCTCTCCGACAGGCACTGCGACAGAGATTGCCATACAGCGTTCACCCGCAGCACCGTAGCCTGCGCCGATCAGTGCGTCGGTTGCCTGGTCAAGATCGGCATCCGGCATGATGATCATGTGATTCTTGGCACTGCCGAAACACTGGACGCGTTTCCCGTTCGCACAACCACGCGTGTAAATGTATTCGGCAATTGGGGTGGATCCCACGAAGCCTATGGCTGAGATGTCCGGATGATCCAGAATGCCATCAACCACCTCTTTGTCACCATTGACCACATTGAGCACGCCCGCTGGCAGTCCTGCCTCAAGCATCAGTTCCGCCAGCATCATGGGCACCGAAGGATCCCGTTCGGATGGTTTTAAAATGAAAGCATTACCAGCGGCGATCGCCGGGCAGAATTTCCACATCGGGATCATGGCTGGAAAATTGAAAGGCGTGATCCCGGCCACGACGCCTAGAGGCTGGCGCAATGAATATATGTCAATTCCAGGCCCGGCTCCGTCCGTAAACTCCCCCTTCATCAATTGAGGCGCGCCAATGCAGAATTCGGCGACCTCGAGACCCCGGATAACGTCACCTTTTGCATCGGGCAGGGTCTTTCCATGCTCGCGCGACAGAGCTTCAGCCAGCCTTTCCATGTCCCGGTTCAGAAGCTCAACGAACTTCATCATCACGCGTGCGCGCTTCTGCGGGTTTATCGCTGCCCACTCCAACTGCGCCGACTTTGCGTTCGCGACTGCTGCGTTGAGTTCGGCGGCGTTTGCAAGCATTACCGTTGCCTGGATGTCACCGGTTGCTGGATTGAATACGTTTGCAGTGCGTCCCGATGAACCCGGTACGTGTTTTCCGCCAATGAAATGACCAATTGAAGTGCTCACTTTGCCTCGCCTCCTGATTTATACGTTAGATCAGAAGGATAGACTGACGGATTCAGAATTTATTCCTTGATATTTGCCGATTGTACAGCCGAGAGAAAGAAGTCGCTGTGATTTAGCATTACCGAAGACAAAAATTTCAAGTCTTTTGGGGTGGTCGGTGCGGGCACTGCGATTCTATGCATTCTGCTGCGTGGCGCCAGTACTACAAACATGCCCGTGATCCGGCTAACCAACACGCCCTGCTGTCAAGTGGGTAGGCAGCATTGGAAATGGACACTTCCAAATTTTGGCTACAATCCGTGACCCAGAGAATCCGAAGTCCCAGCAATAGTCATCTTTGAAACATCCGTTTGTCGCCGGGATGCTTTGGGTCGGCGACGATCTTGATCACCTGATCAGCGCTGGTACGCATAAGCGGCCAATCACGAA
>JBCAZO010000479.1:0-2481 GCA_038532975.1 Pseudomonadota bacterium | reverse complement strand
CAGGATCTCGGCAAAGCGACCCTGCTCTTCTTGATCTGCACTGACCTCTTCGTCACCATCGAAATCATCGCCCAGGCAGATGTACTTCTCCAGCAGGTTCTTGTCGAAATAGCCGTAGTCATGCTCTTGGCCGATCAAGAGCTCAAACTTCTTGCCCAACCGGTGCCGTGCCTTTTGGCGGACAATCTCGATCTGTTCGCTGATCTTCTGCAATTCACTTTCGGCGCCAGCACGGCTTGCCAGCTCGCCCATACGCCCGCCTTTGTTGAGCAGGCGTTCCCACTCATCGTCGGTCATGAACTTGAAGCACGCCCCGTTCTCGGAACGAGACTCGCCTGGTTTAAGATGCAGCGAGGTTACAACGGAGGTCCACGGGTTCACATCAGATGGCAAAAGATCGGACCATCCAGCCATGGCATTGACCAGCGCAGTCTTGCCTGCCTTGACCTGCCCCAGAACCGTAATCGTGGGCTCGAACTCAGCTAGTTCCTTGCGTAAACGCGCAACGGCCTTGGCGCTGTTGTTCCCGGTCAGCGCAGCGAGGGTTTGCAACGCCTCATCCACGCGCTTTGAATCTTCGGCAAAATGCTGCAAAAGCTCAAGCCCCGCACTCAGGGTGGCGGGGCGCGGGGCCTTACGTAGCTCGGTCGTTTCGGTTTTTCGAACTTCTAAATTCATTGTTTTTTCCGCGGCAGGGATCACAGTTGTCCCACAAAATTCTGTCAAGCGGGTGGCATTACGGAGGTCATCCTTTGTCACGCTTGCGCGTGTGCCGTTATTTCCTTTTTCAGTTGCAACATAAGCGTCACGGCATCCGCCGCGGCATCTTCGTCTTTCTCAAGCTGGAAGAGCAAAAGCATGTTTTCGCCCTCCTGCGCTTCTTCGAGTAATTCAGTCAGCGATGGGTCGGTGTCTGCTGCTTCCGAGAGCATCTCCGACATGTCACGGACCGTCTCAAGACAGCTCTCAAGCACCTCATTGCAGTCACCCCCTTCAAGGGCTGAGACATCCTGCAACATGTCCTCGGCTCCTTTGGTCAAACGGATCAGAGATTTTTGAAGCGCATCGCGTTTGTTCAATGCCGCATCTGGCGGTGCCTTGTCGGTCGGCTTAGGCAAACTTTTCGCAACAGGCGCGCCCGCATGCAGAACGGATGCCTGCTCGGGCTCGACATCCAGTTGCTCCAACAGCACCTTGACCCGATCCACATCTTCGCCGCGCCCCAGCGACACCTGCCGCGTGATCGCATCATACAGCGCCTCACCGCCACTCAGTTTCCACATGTCAGGATTTTGCGCGTTGGGCTCACTTCGCGCTGAAATCGCCTGCAGCGTCGCAATGGGGTAAAGGCCAAAAAACTCTTCTGAAACAAATTCTTCCAATTCCGCAATGCGGTCCGTCAGGCGGCCTTTCATCATCTGGCGGTCGGCCATGGTCAGGGCCAGAAACCCGTGATCCTTGATATGCTCCGGAAGGTCAGACCAGATCGCCTGCTCCGCTTCTTCAAAGAGCTCAGAACACCAGATCAGGATGGTCGAGGACCGCGCAGCATAATCAAGCAGCGCCTGCTGTCTCGTCTCAGTCTCGGGTAGCCGGATTTCAGCAAAGGACTGCACCAGAAGACGTTCGTCTGGTATCTCAAGCCGGACGCGATAAGGACCGTCCATGTCCGGTGCCGTTTCACTGATCCCTGCCTCGCGATGCATGGTTTCTTCGTCTTGCACGAAACATGTCGCGGCTTCGGGCCCATAGACCAGTTCAACCACCTCAGGTCCGTCAAAAGACGGCACACTGACACCATCCAGCATCATATTGATCAGACCGGTCTTGCCGCTGCCCGGCAATCCAACAAAAGAAATCTGGATCGGTTTGCGAAGCTGTGACAACAACTGCGCGCCCAAGGTTTTGTACCGGCTGGAGACCTCCTCGTGGTCAAGGGCGTCCTCTAACTGCCGGGACAGATGATCTATGGTCTGTGCCGTCGTCACATCTTTACCTTCCTGGAAACACACACAACTTGCGACGCACCGCCTGATTTACGCGACAGAACGGTTACAGAGGACGGGCGCGACGCCTGGTCGGCCTGAACAATCTTGGTCACGGCGGCAATCGGATCCGGCACAGCGGCATGATCCTCTTCCTCGCCTTTCACTTTGATCAGGCACAGCGATACATTGTCCTGATCCGGGTCATCCAAAGCCTCGATTTCGCGCAACAGGGCCGCACTGATCTCGGTGCTAGGGCGCGTCTGATACGCGGCGAGAACATCTTCGATCCGCTCAGGGCTGAGATACTCAAGCCCGTCACTTGCGGCGATAACGATATCCCCGGACTGAAGCGACACAGGCGCGCCAGAGCAGTCAATCTTGGGGATTTCAGTACCGGCCAGCACAGACGTCAGCGCACTGCGATCGGGATGATTTCTGGCCTCAGATCGACGAGATGCAGACCAAGGGTCTGATCAATCTGGATGAGGCCAGA
>JBCAZO010000478.1:0-2483 GCA_038532975.1 Pseudomonadota bacterium | reverse complement strand
GTCAGATTTTCTATCGCCTGGTCGGTGCGCACGGGTACGACAAGACGGAGGCGGCTTACGGGCGGCTTTGTCACCACCTCGCCAATGCCCGCCGGGGCCTGATCCAACAAATCGCGCGTCTTGGCACTTGGTTTATAGGTCTCGATGTAGCCCCGGTGCCGTTTTTTACGGCTTGCCTGAATTTCGGAAACTGACATCAGCGCACCTCCCCATAGAAGATTTCGGCCAAAAGCAGCGCCCTTTGGCGAGGCAGGCCGAAGCGGTGGCGCAAGGTCATTATTTGGAGTTTGCGGGCTGTGGGAGTATCGGTATCACGCCGAAGCCCGAAGTTTGTCATTGCTGTCGGTAGATTCTGCTCGTTCATTGCTTGTCCTATGTGTTGTAAGGACAGCCAAACCGCGCTATAATTCCCATACCGCTATGAGAAATCAGCCCCAGTCCGGCATGTCCGGCTGGGGTTTTCTTATGCGGCGTCGCGTTGTGACTTTGCGTACTCAATTGCCTCTGCAATTTCGCGCAAAGACCAACGTGTCATGCCGCCGATTTTTATGGGTTTGGGAATGGTCCCATCGGCCACGCGACGCCACACTGTGGCAACGCTGCAGCCAAAGGATTTAGCAGTTTCTTTGACTGACACCAGTTTGTCTGTTTCGTTTGATACCATCTTGGGCACTCCGCGTTTTGTTGCGATGTGCTGACAAGGTATGGATTGAAAATATCTAGCTCAATCAACACGTTGTTTAAAAGCTACGGCAGCTTTTAAACAGGATTACTTCTCTGTGAAGTGTTTGCGAAGTATTGCTACAATTTCGTCTTCGTTGATTTTTGCGCGGGTGTGCTTCCCGAATTTGTAATACGCTGTTCTGGCAGTTGATTGGCTTACCCCTTCTTTCTCAGCAACGATACTGATTGCCTTGGTATCGTTCACAGGAAGGTTTTGACCCCTGAGGATTAGGATCTCTTCAACAACCAAGTTAGATAGCATGATATCTCTGTCGATTGTCGCGTTTTTCTCTTTTACTGGTTTGCTGCCCGACTTCTTAGCAGTCAGTTGGTAGCACTCGTCCAAAGTCTTTTTTGACTCAGTGTCTCGATATTCCAGCCAGCCGTCGACAAGCGGTCTCAGCAAAGCACGCGGCACCTCCACTGTATCATTCCGCCAGGCCTCAACAGGTAGAGCTTCCTTTATCTCATCAAAGCTGATCTCGTTCTCCAGCGCAGAAAGCATTGAGGATAACAGTTCAAGAGACACATAAGGCCTGCTTGCCTTGCCGTTGGCGACTCTGTCCAACAGCAATTCAATTCTAGAGCTTAGCGCACCAAGGTATCTCTGCTTGTCACGGATTTCCTTCACCTTGCCATCCTCACAACATCCCCAGATTTCCCAATCACATACTGCCCCCAAGCGTCCATCAGACTGCGCCGACGGTCGAACAGATCACTTCGGGCGTACGACCGCTCGGTTTCATTCCCGACGGCATGGGCAAGTGACGCCTCGGCCACCTCACGATCCGCATGGGCACATTCGCTACACCAATCCCGGAATGTTGATCGGAATCCGTGTATGGTGAAACCTTCCCGCCCCATGCGTCTCAGCAATGCCTTGAAGACCATGACCGACTGTTCACGCACATGGCCACGTTTGTCACGTGACGTTGCCGGGAACACAAACTGATCATCCAGACCACGGACCTTTTCCAGCACAGCCAAAGCTTCATCACAAAGCGGCACACGATGCTCGATCCCACGTTTCATACGATCCGCAGGCACCGTCCAAACCTTCGACTTGAAATCAAACTCAGACCATCGCGCGCCTCTGGCTTCACCTGACCTGGAAGCCGTCAGAATGATGAACTCCAACGTTCTGGCGGAAACACCACTTCGCTCAGACAGATCAGACATAAACGCCGGAAGCTCCTGCCATGACATGGCGGCCATGTGCACCGCGCGGCGCTTTACAGGGGGTAAGGACTTCTTGAGGCCATCAACCGGATTGGGATTTGGGTAATGTCCTGCCCCTCTCGCCCAATCGAATATCGTGGACAGACGTTGGTTTAGTCTCTTTGCGGTCTCATGACGTTCAACCCAAATTGGCCCCAGCACATCAAGTATGTCAGCACTGGTAATGCTCTCTATGGGGCGATTGCCGAACCGTGAGTTGGCATGCTTATCAATTGTGCTCCACCAAGTCTGTGCGTGTTTCTCGTTTCGCCAGGTGGGAAGCAGCCCCTCATAGACCTTTCGTGCGGCCTGTTCGAAGGTGAGCATCTTGCGGCGGCGCTCATCAAGGGGGTTGATGCCCTTGCGCGCCTGCAGGCGCAGCGGCGAGGCTTCTTCCCGTGCTTTGGCCAGTGAAACGTCTGCAGCTGACCCTAAGCCTATCTCGACACGATACGGATTTCCGCTGGCAGTGCGCCTGCCTTTGATTGTTGTGCGCAGAATCCAGGATTTGGTGCCGCCAGGGGCTACGCACGGGAAGAAGC
>JBCAZO010000477.1:0-2488 GCA_038532975.1 Pseudomonadota bacterium | reverse complement strand
ATTGTTGGCGACATAAAGGCTTTGCAGATCGTTCGACCCGACCAGGATCACCTTCTGCGCCATGTCCCGCGCAATAGGCAGACCAAAGCCACCGCAGACCACGTCGCCCAGGAAATCCAGCAGCACATAGTCGAAATCCCAATCGTGGAATCCCAGCTTTTCGAGCAACTCAAAGCCGTGGATGATCCCCCGGCCGCCGCAACCGCGACCAACCTCGGGCCCACCCAGCTCCATCGCAAAGACGCCGCCGCGCTTGAAGCAGACATCACCGATGGCGACTTCCTCACCGGCCAGCTTTTTGCGGGTCGAGGTCTCGATGATCGTGGGGCAGGCTTTGCCGCCAAAGAGCAGCGAAGTCGTGTCGGATTTCGGATCGCAGCCGATCAGCAGAACCCGCTTACCCTGTTCGGCCATCATGTGACTAAGGTTCGCCAGCGTGAAGGACTTGCCAATCCCACCCTTGCCATAGATCGCTATGATCTGGGTCTTCTTCGTCGCCTCTGCGGGGATTACATCGGCCAGATCCTCATTCGCTTCGTCGCGCAGGCGCTGATCGAAATCCTTGAGGTTGGGAACATCGTCTTTCATCTTATTGCTCCCAATCCAGGATCATCTTCAGGCATGACGGATCCTCAAACGCCTGCTTGTAGGCGGCACGGGCATCCGTAGGCTTTGCGCGATGCGTGATAAGACCGCCGAGACTGAGCGCACCGCTTTCAACAAGAGCGCGGGTGGCCGATAGATCGCCCTTGCTCCACTCGGCAGCGACGCGGAAACGAGCCTCTTTCATAAAGGCTGGCGGAAAGGCGAATGACAGCGGTTCGGAGTAGAATCCCGCCAGAACCACCTCGCCGCCACGCCTGATCCGTGAAACGAGGTCGTTCAACAGCGAGCCGTTGCCTGATGCATCATAGATCGCTGAATAGTCGTGGCGTGGGTCCTGATCGGGTGAGACAACGTTGTAACCCATGGTTCCGTCCATCCGGTCGGGATCGATTTCCCAAACCGTCGGAGCAGGAGCACCGGCGGCAATCGTCAGCCGCGCGAGCAGACGACCAAGAACGCCATGACCGACAATAAGGTCGGGCATCGTCTTGTTCATGCCGGCCATTGCGTGACGGGCCGTTGCCGCCAGCGCCAGCAGAGCACCCTCGGCACCGAGATCACGGTCAATCCGGATCACACGCTCACTGTCGGTAACGACCAGATGCGACGCACCGCCAAAGAGCCCGTGTGCGCCTTCGAAGCAGTTGGCACCCGGGACAAAGACACGTTCGCCGGTGCGGAAACCGGTCAAAACGCCGGCCTCGACTACTTCACCAACGGCCTCGTATCCCGGGACGAGCGGATAACCCATGCCGGGGAACGGAGGCATCTCTCCGGTCCAGAACAGCTTTTCCGTACCTGTCGAAATACCGGAATGGGTGATTTGAATGATAAGGTCGCCGGGCCCCGGCGCGGTGATTGCCAGATCCGCAAGCTCCAGATCCTTCGGACCTTTTAGCAAGATGGCGGTCGTTTCCAAGTTGACCTCCATGCGTTACCTCCCTGCCCGCAAAGGCATGATGAGACTCAGCCTGTGGGGGTTCTTCTTTGTTGTCATTCTAAATGGACAGCTAAATGTGTCAAATAAAATAGACACTTTGGTGACAGGTTATTTATGTTTTGATGGCAATCAGCACGCTCGTCACGAACGGGCGATGCACTTTCGGCGCCACAAACTGCCGGAACCCCACCGCTTCACACAGCCTTTGAACTTCATCGATCGACCGGGTCCGACCTGTCTGCATGGCCATCGTGTAGAAAGCGAAGTAGACATCGCAGATCCGGTCCGGCCGTGATCCGCCGCTCATGGGTTCGGACACAATAAGGCGGCCGCCTTCGGGTAGCGCTGCGTATGCCTTGGCCAGCAGATCCACAACCGTGTCATCGGCGTGATCATAAAGCACCCGCACCAGCGAGATCGCGTCAGCACCATCAGGAACGTCGTCAGACCGGAATGATCCGGGTACGATGGAGGCACGTTCCAAAATTCCACCATTGTCAAAACGCGCCCGCGCCTGTTGAACAACCTGCGGCAAATCAAACAAGGTCATTTCCAGGTGCCGGTACTTACGGCCCGCTGCCTCAAGAAACGCACCGGTGCCCCCTCCGATATCCAGCAAATGCCCCGTCTCTTTGAGGTTCACCGCCTGAAGCGTATCTTGGGCCACCAGAAGTTGTGACTGTGCCATCAGGTCAGAATAGGTTTCAGCCACATCTTCCGGCACCGTACCGTCGGCTCCAAAAACATAGGGCCAAAACTTGGCCAGCTGGGTCGATCCCGTATCGCCGCGCAACAGGGCGACAGGGTCGCGCAGGTCATCATATAATGCGGTGTGATGACGGATCATTGATGTCAGGCCGGGGACGCCAAGCACTGCGGCGCCCTTGCGCGACAAACCAAATCGACCATCTCGCCGGCGTTTCAGGAACCCGAGTGCGGTCC
>JBCAZO010000476.1:0-2411 GCA_038532975.1 Pseudomonadota bacterium | reverse complement strand
TCCGATCTAAACGCGGCTGGCACATCCATCCGCATCAGCAGGATATGCTGGACCGCGCCGATGACGCCGCGCTCTTGCTCATTGCGCCCACGGGCGGCGGGAAAACTCTGGCCGGGTTTCTGTCAACCCTGGTCGATCTGGCCTCAAACCCACACGAAGGGCTGCACACGCTTTATATTTCACCATTGAAAGCACTGGCCGCCGATATCCGGCGCAATCTCACCACACCAGTCGAAGAGATCGGTTTGCCCATTCGGATTGAAGATCGCACGGGCGACACTTCCTCCGCGCGTAAGAAACGACAACGAGCGGATCCGCCTCATATCCTTCTGACAACGCCAGAAAGCCTTGCATTACTAGTGTCTTATGAGGATGCGCCGCGCATCTTTGCCGGATTGAAACGTGTGGTCGTGGACGAAATTCATGCCCTGGCGGAATCGAAGCGCGGTGATCAGCTGATGCTGGCGCTGAGTCGGGTTCAAGCCCTTTGTCCTGATCTCAAGCGCGTGGGTCTGTCAGCCACGGTAGAAGACCCCAAAGCCATTGCCAACCTTCTGGCACGACATCCTGATCCGTGTGAAATTCTGCTGGCAGACCCAGGTCCAGAGCCACAAATCGCGATGCTCAATACTGACGTTCCACCTCCCTGGGCCGGGGGTGGTGCGACCTATGCCATTCCGGCCGTGATGGAGGAAATCAAACGCCACAAGATCACGCTTGTCTTTCACAATACGCGCGCTCAGGCAGAAATTTTCTTTCACAATCTATGGCTTGCCAATGAAGACGCCCTGCCCATCGGCATCCATCACGGCTCGCTTGACCGGACGCAACGCGAGCGCGTGGAAGGCGCAATGCAGCGTGGAGAGCTACGCGCAGTTGTCTGCACCGGAAGCCTTGATCTGGGCATAGACTGGGGCGATGTCGATCTGGTCATTCAGGTGGGCGCGCCCAAAAACGTCAAACGACTTGTGCAACGCATCGGGCGCGCCAATCATCGCTACAATGCCCCGTCCAAAGCCCTTCTTGTGCCCGCAAACCGCTTTGAAGTGATCGAATGCCATGCCGCGCTAGAAGCCGCACGCGATCATGATCTTGATGGCGAGTCGCGTGGTCCCGGCCCCCGTGATGTGCTCTGTCAGCACATTCTCATCCGCGCCTGCTCTGGCCCGTTCGATGCAGATGCGCTTTTCGGCGAAGTCAAAACCGTGGGCGCATATGCTGATCTGACACGAGCAGAATTCGATGAATGCCTGGAATTTTGTGCGACAGGTGGCTACGCCTTGCGTGCCTATGATCAGTGGCAAAGACTGCTTAAACGCGACGGAATGTGGCACTTGCGTGATCCGAGGGCGGCCAGGCTCATCCGCATGAACATCGGCACGATCCAGGACAGCGACCTGCTAAAAGTCCGTATGAAACGTGCCCGCGGTGGCAAACCCCTGGGTGAAATCGAAGAAGGCTTTGCCGCCTCACTGACGCCGGGCGATACCTTCCTTATCGGTGGGCAGATTGTGAGGTACGAGGGCCTGCGTGAGATGACGGTTGAAGTCAGTCGCGACGCTACTCGCAAACCAAAAATCGCGGCTTTTTCAGGCACCAAGTTCGCCACGTCAACACAGCTCAGCCAACGTATTCTGCGCCTATTGACCAGTGATGATCATTCGGCCCTGCCTCAACACACTACTGACTGGATTGCACTTCAGGCACGTATATCTCAGCTACCCAAAGCAGGGCAGCTCTTGATCGAGAGCTTCCCGCATGACGGTCGTGAACATGTCTGCATCTATGGGTTCGCTGGACGTAACGCGCAGCAGACCCTGGGCCTACTCATTACAAAACGAATGGAGGAAATGGCCCTTGCTCCTATGGGCTTTGCATCGACCGACTACGCCACATTGATTTGGGGATTGGAGCCATTGCAAGACGCGACAGGGCTCTTTGACCGGGACGCCTTGCGACAAGGGTTGGATCGATGGTTGGCCGGTAACGCTTTGATGAAACGAACCTTTCGCGCGTCGGCAACTATTGCAGGCCTCATTCAACGCAACCTGCCACAGGTGCGCAAATCCGGACGTCAGGCAACGTTTTCCTCCGATATCCTCTACGACACACTGATAAAATACGATCCCGACCACTTGCTGCTCAAAATCACCCGACAAGAGGCGATGCGCGGTCTGATCGACTTTGGCCGGATTGATGACTTGCTTGACCGGATTGATGGGCGCATCGACCTTATCCGGCTCAAACGTGTCACTCCTTTTGCAGCGCCCTTGTTCCTGGAAGTCGGGCGCACACCGGTGGAAGGAGCCGCGCAAGAACGGCTTTTGGAAGAAGAGACCGAGCGATTGATGCAGGCAGCAGGGCTAGCCAACTAGAGCTTGCAAATCATACGCGCCCAAGTCACAAGAACA
>JBCAZO010000475.1:0-2497 GCA_038532975.1 Pseudomonadota bacterium | reverse complement strand
CTTTTTGGGCATGCCACGCTCACTGCAACCATGCGTGCTGCACCCAAAGGGCAGATTGGCATGGCCCTTGGCACATGGGGGGCCGTGCAGGCAACATGTGCAGGAATAGCCGTCGCATTGGCAGGCATTGTCCGAGATGTGATGCTGAGCGCTTCGGGGCCCGCTGGAATTGCAGCGCACGCGCCCTACAATATGGTATTCATGATTGAAATCGTCATGCTCGCACTGGCCGTCGTGGTGGCGGTCCCTCTGGGGCTTGGCATAAAAGACTCTCGTTCTCAGGCCGCACCTGCGCGGTCTGTAGCGGAGGCAGACCAGAAATCGGTGGAGGTATCATGACACAGGTCATCAGCCGTTTATTTGACAGTGAGAGACTCGCGCAGGGCGTGGCCGACCGGCTTCGCTTTGAAGGGGTGCCACAACGTGCGGTTCGCGTTGTGACAGCCAAAGCAGGCGAAGGTGAAAAAGACCTCGCCACGCGCATCAGCGGCTACAGCGTTGCGGCAAATGCGGCCAAGGCCTATGCCAAGCATATCAGCAGCGGGAAGGCTGCTGTGGTTGTGCATGCCACCTACCGTCCTTTGGGCGCAGCCAAGCTGACGCGAAATGTGATGGACCGGAACAACCCTATTGATATGGGCGATGTCACCGAAGAAACCCATGTACCAGACAAGCCAAGCCGCGCGCCAAGCATCCTGGATTCGCACCCGCATTTCCTGACAACACGCGTGCATAATCGCCGCATTCCGTCGGGTGGTCCGGTGTCGCACGGTCTTGGCCCCAAGTTGTTGCTCAAGCATCGTCCGCGCACATCGGCGATCAGCGGCGGGCGCTATATGTCCCGTTTCTTTTGGCCCATGCCACTTTTGAAGAAAAACCGTGAGGCACGCTCGGCCATTCGCGGAGGTAAACACATGTCCCGGATGTTCTGGCCGCAAAAGCTTTTGTCGACAAAAGAACGCCGTCTTTCCGTGATCCCGGGCGGGTCTCTGCCCCTTTCACGGGCCCTGGGTTTCCCGACGGTGATGACCCGTCCTTGAGAACAATACCACTTCAAAAAAAATCCCCGCTGAATTTCAGCGGGGACTTTTTTGTTTGGTCAGCAGCTTGGCCTAGCTGTTTTTCTTTCCTTTAATCGGTGCCCAGATCCGCTTGTTGGTAAGATAAAGCAGAACGGACAAAACCGTCAGAAAGATCACAGCCGTTAAACCAGCCTGCTTGCGGGCCATCATCTTTGGTTCCGCGGTCCAGGTCAGGAAGGCCGCCACGTCTTTGGAGATGTGACTCAGGTCATTCTCATGACCGTCGGCATATTCAACATCCTCACCATAAAGCGGCGGGGCCATTGCAATCCAACCGCCAGGGAAGGCTTTGTTTTCATAAAAGATCGTCCCGGCTTCTTCCTTTTCCTCACCTGTGTAACTGGTGAGAAGTGAATAGATATATTCAGGACCACCCATACCCTTGACGAGTTGATTGATGCCAGTACCGGCAGGGCCGCTGAAACCAGCACGCGCCTTGGCCATCAAACTCAGGTCCGGAGCATTTCTAATTGCTGAACCTGGAAAGTGGTCGGTCGGAACAGCGGCACGAAAATCGCCTTCTCCATCAAGCAGTTCAGGATCCCAGACTTCAAATTGCGAGGCATAGGCGCGCACTTCATCTTCCGAGAAATGCGGGCCACCTTCGTCACCCAGCGTCCGAAGCGGCACGTATTGCAACCCATGGCAGCCCGCACAAATCTCTGTGTAGACCTGCAAACCGCGTTGCAGCTGCGCTTCGTCAAAGGTGCCGAAAGGCCCCTCGAAGGAGAAGTCAACATCCTTGACTTCACCCGCTTTGCCAGCAGCCATTGCTGCTCCGGCCGAAAGGCTCAGGGCGACGACAGCACTTATTGCGAATGTCTTAATCATAACCTGATCCTTTCTCACTCGGCCGGCTCGGCAGATTTGCCGTAATGCGCGTTAAAGTCGTCTTCGATTGTGTCTGGTTGCGGCAACGGTTTCTCGATCACGCCAAGAAGCGGCAGGATCACAAGGAAGTACACAAACCAGTAAGTCGATGCGATCAACGAGATCGTATTGAACGGCTCCTCAGCTGGCATAGCTCCAACCCACATCAGAACCATGAAGTCGATTACCAGAAGCCAGAACCACCACTTGAACATCGGACGGTAGCGACCGGAGCGCACCATAGATGTATCCAACCACGGCGCCAGCGCCATCACAGCAATCGCACCGAACATCGCCAGAACGCCAAAGAATTTGGCATCGATGATACCACCGGTAATGAAGCCTGCGAATTGTACGATCCAGACTTCATCTGTAAACGCACGCAAGATGGCGTAGAATGGCAGGAAGTACCATTCCGGCACAATATGCGCAGGCGTAGCCAGTGGGTTGGCTTCAATATAGTTGTCGGGATGGCCCAGATAGTTTGGCATAAAGCCAACAATCGCAAAGAAGACCGCCAGGATCACGGCAAGTGCGAAAAGGTC
>JBCAZO010000474.1:0-2498 GCA_038532975.1 Pseudomonadota bacterium | reverse complement strand
TGGCGCAAGCCAAACTTGCGGCCAAACACTTTGTTGCCGGAGGCGACAGAACCGTCCGCATCTCGTTCACACCGGCGTACCTGTCAGAGCTGCCAAACGCGCTTGCTGCCTTCCGCGCGATACATCCGCAAACCAAACTGTTCGTCGAGGAGATGGGCACCGTAGAAGCCGAAAGCGCGCTCGGTCGCCGCGAGATCGACTTGGCGCTTTTGCATCCGCCGCTTGACCGGAGTGACCTTGCACTGAATGCGCTTAAGCCGAAGCCGCTTGAAGCCGTTTTCAACGCGGGCACGTTTGGGTTGGGGCATGATGTCCACCTGCCCGACGTTCTTGAACATCCGATCATCTGGCACCCGCACCATCGCGCACCTCGTCTGAGCGCGGCGCTTTTTGCCCAAGCCGAACGGGTCGGATGCGTGCCGCACATCGTGGCTGAGGCCGGAAGTTGGGCCGCAGCACAGGTTATGGCCGCTACAGGGGTTGGCGTCGCACTTTTGCCATTTGGGCTCGTCCGGGAGCCGCGCAGCACGCTGTCCTCCAGTGCGCTCAGCAAGCACCCACTCAAGCTGGAATGTGCGATCGCAATGCGCGGCGAAGACTCTAACGACCCACTCCTTCTTGACCTCGCGAAGCAGGTTTTGCAGGCGCCAATTGCTATGTAGTACGAGCTGTTGACAGAGTATCATTGAAAACAGGCGGCCATTCGTGCCTCCTACAACATCCGTCACACTGGGCTCGTCGGTAGCCTTCGCCGCGCAGATCACGAACTGGAAGAACGCGGACATCGCGGTCTTTTCTACATATGTCTTCGAGGTTCGCTTTGCTGACGTCTCCGGCGGGGTTAAGTCCCCGAAAGAGCCAGCCTTGTTCTGTCGATATTCAGAATCTTTCGTGCCATTTGCACGTGCAAAATCAATGATATCGGCACGACGATCAGCGGGACAAGCGGAAACGGAAAGTAGCCGATAACCACCGTCGGCACGTCGAAGGCCGTTGTTTGAAACGGGCCAGGGGCGGAGTTGAGCGCCTTGTACAAGACAAGCAGAAGGTCTATGGTACCCGCAGCGCACCAAATTAGTCCGACGGAATAATACCTGCGCGCATCTTTCCACATCAGATAACCGACAATTGGTGCGGTCAAACCAACAAGGATATCACCCCATCCTGTTGATCTGGCAAAGTAAGAAGACAAGTAGCCATCTGCTTCAAGCAACAAGAACACAACCCCAATGACCCGATAAATCTGAACGGCTGCCAGCCAATGCAAGGGCGTTGCATCAACGATCAGCGTGAGTGTCTTGCTTCTTGTTAGCAGGACATTGCCAAGGATAGCTGACCCAAGGATCAAAATGCCAAGCAGTGGAATCCGCTGATCCGCCGACGGCACCAGGATGTTCGAATAGGCAAGCCCCAGCGCCAGCGATATCCAAAGAGTCACGTAGGCCGAGACCCTTAGCGCTACGCTTTGCCGCTGGCGATTGCTGATGTCTGCATTGCTCAATGCAAACGTGAACATCGCCGACAATGTCAAAGCCATGAAAATCAGGGTGCAGAACACGAGGAGCACTGCGTATGAGGGAACGGTCACAATATCCACCTTTCGTAGCTGATACATTTTTTGTAGTAACTATTGATCTGATTGTCAAACACGCCAAGTGTCGGTACATCTTAGTAATGGAAATCAACACACGAGAGCATTGCCCCGTTGCCCGCAGTCTTGACATCGTGGGGGATAAATGGAGCATTCTGGTCATCAGGAATCTCGCGCTTGACGGCCCCCATCGGTTTCAGGACTTTGCCAACGCTCTACCGGGCATCAGCCCGACGACGCTCTCGGCGCGCCTCAAGTCGTTGCAAGAAAATGGGATAGTTAAGCGTGAGGTTTTGAATTCACATCCGCCACGGACCATCTATTCGCTCACGAAACTCGGTGAAGAAATGAAACCGGTGGTTCGCGCCCTGCGGCAGTTTGGCGGCAAACTTCCACCAAAATCGTAGTTCTTAAGCACCGAAAGACACTCTTAACCGGCAAGGGGCGACAGGCCTCAGATGACACGCAACGGTCCTGAAGCGCTGACTTGCAGAAAGTAGGCCAATTTGGGCTCAGAGGCGACCTATGGTGCAGCACCGCATCTGGACTGATATGCCCACATATCTCGGATAAGACGGCCCAAAGCTGCCCCTTCACCTATCGTTCAGTTTCTGCGTGCGCAGCCCGCATCGCGGACATTCACTCATCTTACATAGATCGTCAGTTGGGTGATTGAGATTTGCGAACACTGCCAACGAAATGTGGCGGTCACATTCAGTGCCTAAGTTGATCTACCTCATACGAAGAGAACGCTTCACGTTAGCTGCAAGACTGCTAACGATAGAGTACAAAGCACCGAAATAGCTGAAAACCAAAGTTGGCATCTGGATGAGCCTACGCGTCACTGATTTGCAGATGACATTCTCAAATCAAAGGGCCATCGACGGCTTGAAGTTTGAAGTACCAG
>JBCAZO010000473.1:0-2499 GCA_038532975.1 Pseudomonadota bacterium | reverse complement strand
CACGGACTTTCCCCTTTGCGCTGTAGGCGGCAAAATTGGCAGAGCCTCGGCTGACCGTCTGACCCCGCGAGTTGACCACCCGCAAATGGCCTAACGCATTGGGATTGGCGCGCAGCTTGGGCAGATACTCTTTCACAGCAATAGAGCGTGGCACGTGCCAGGTCGGGTTGATGACCATATGCTCCATCTCGTCGGAAAATTCCGGGCTGCGACGCCCGTCCTTGTGCATCCCGATCACGGCACGAGTGCGGAACGTCTCATTGTCATTGTCCATGATCCGTGCGCTGAAATCCGTCAGGTTTACAAGGATATGCCGTTCCCCCTTGCCACCAGGCAGGTTGAGCCAGCGTTCGCGTTCCATTGCGACGATAACCGATTTGAGCCGATCCGCCGCCGATACATTGATCTCTTTCAGGGTTGCTTCGTCAGCCACGCCATCCGGCTCCAGCCCGTGCAGCTCCTGAAAACGACGCACAGCCGCCTCGATGCCACGGTCATAGCTTTGGGTCACCGAGCGCGGCATATACCCCATGCGCACCAAACGGTTGCGCAATGCGACAACTGAAGATCCAGTCGCACCTGGATTTAGGGACTTGGCTGGAACCGTCTCGCCCCACCCACCTTCGGCAACGCGCGTCTCAAGCTGTAGCTTGGCCTTCATCAGGCGCGCATATTCATTGCTCTGCGGGGCAAGGGTGCGAAAATAATCAAAGGGATCTCCGGCCTGGAACTGCGCCAACAGCGCCTGACGGTCGCGGTAAGGGATCTCACGCTTGATGTTAAAGTCGACCTCAATTGGCGTCAGAAGGCCGGTCTGCATATCGCGTGACAGGCGCAGGAACATCTGGCTCATCGCCACTTCGGCAAAGCCAAGATCCCGCGTGCTCTGCGCCTCTTGCAACGTTGTCATCAATGTTTGAGTGTCATACCGCGCGACCGGTAACCCGTGCATTTCGACGTTTTCGATTGCACGGAAAAGCGCCTGTCGCCTTGCTTGACCAACCGCATCATCGCGGGTCCAGACCGGTACATAGGCGTTGCTTTGATAAAAGCTTGCAAGGTCGCGGTCTTTTGCAGCAGCTTCCGCAATGGCCTGCTTGTAAGCCATGCTCTGCGCTGCGGCAGGTTGGCTCACAAGATAAAGAAGTGACATCACCAGTGTGAGAAACGCCAAGGCGCCTACCACCAATACAGATACTTTTTGTGTCTCTGCTTTGACCCGGGCGTCTTTTTGGTGGTTGTTGAAAACCCGGTCAAAATTGCCTGCTCGATACTGCTCGCGCATAAGTTTTTTCTCCCCAAAAGCACAGATAAAACGCCTGTGTGGGCCTAGTGTTCCTTTCTCTGGCAACGATGTCCAATCAATTTTCCTTGCTTAAGAAAAAGCAGTGCCTCTTCAAAGGGTATGGCGCGGACCCGCCGCGCAGTTTTAGCAACTTTGAGTAAAAACTGCGCAAAATTTCGCCGAAATTTGTTGATCTTGGCCCTGTGACCACTTCACCCCTTGGTAACTGATTCTCGTTATGCAATAACCGTCTCACATCTGGGGACAAGGTGGTACGGTTGCCTCTGCCAAGGTAATCATACGCAGCGACGGGACAGGCGCTAACGCGATGAAAAACAACAGCTCTTTGGGCATGAACCGGCGTGCTCTACTTGGTGCTTTTGCCGCGACAGTAGTGACGGCTTCACCGACTTTCACAAACGCCGCAGGCTTTCTTCGAGGTGCGGGAGATATCCGCAGACTCAAAATGGCTTCACCACGCACTGGTGAAAAAATCGACACAATCTACTGGATTGAAGGTCAATATATCAAAGACGCGGTCAAAGAGATTCATCTCTTCATGCGCGACTGGCGCACGAATGATGTTCACAATATCGACCTACGCACCATCGACGTCATGGCCGCGGCGCATAACCTGATGGACACACGCGAGCCGTACCTTCTTCTGTCCGGCTACCGCAGTCCAAAAACCAACGCGATGTTGCGCTCCCGCTCGCGCGGTGTGGCCAAGAATTCTCGCCACATGGTGGGTCAGGCTGCCGATCTTCGTCTTAACTCACGTTCGGTGAACCAGATGTTCCGCGCGGCAAAAGCCTGTCGTGGCGGCGGCGTCGGGCGTTACTCCCGCTCGAATTTCGTGCACATGGATTGCGGTCCGGTTCGCACCTGGGGCGGCTAAAGTTACAACGCTCGCCTTACGCCCCAAGCACCGGCTCTGATGAGGCCGGTGTTTTTGTTTTAGCGCTTTTGATACACAGCTACTTTGTTGTTTCATAAACACCCTCGCCAATACTCTGACACCATGACGTTCCACATCACCACTGCCCGTGCAGATCATATTCACCAAATCGCCGACATTTGGCACCAAGGCTGGCATGATGCGCATGACGGTATTGTACCGGATGCCCTTCATCAGCTTCGCACGGAAGAGAGCTTTGTGACGCGCGCCAGGGACAAGGTGCAGGATGCGCTGGTTGCGATTTCCGACGACGACG
>JBCAZO010000472.1:0-2504 GCA_038532975.1 Pseudomonadota bacterium | reverse complement strand
TATTACCGTGGAGGTCACCTCGTCGAAACGGCGTTTGCAACAAATCTTGCATCTAGCCTTCTTGGCGCCTGATATCTTGCGAGATATTGCTGATGGCACATAGCCATCGGGCCTCACATCAGACTAGTGTCTGCGTCACGACTTGCCTTCAAGTTGGCAGGCGCAACGTCAGCGTATCGCTACACTCTAAAACTCCACGCTTCGCGTATCGCGCAAATCGGCGTCCCAGACGGATGCAGTTCTTGGGGCATGAAAATGCCTCAGACTTCGTCTGGCCGATATTGGTAGTCCGCTAATTTCCCGAAATCACGCTAAAAATGGCCTGGGCGTGACGTATCGCGGGTTTTGGAAAGGTGGTTGGCTGGGGTGGTAGGATTCGAACCTACGATCTCCTGTACCAAAAACAGTTGCCCTACCGCTAGGCCACACCCCATTTGTGACGCGTTCCATACTCCGAGCGCGCATATGGATCAAGAGCGCTCGGGTAAAAAAATCCTGTCGCGCGAAACTTCTCTGATCGCGTGTTGGACTACTCCAGAACTTCGTCCGCTTTGACGCCCCAGATATGCGATTTTGGCACCCATCCGCGATAGCCGTCGGCCTTGAGACGGCACCATTGAAGCTGGCATTGGTCGATATGAGCAACCACACCGCGTTCGAGATGCGCAACGATCATCGCGGTCTTTTCGGGCTTGGAACGCATGTCGAGCATATCCTTCTGTATCAGCGCTGTTCGCGCGCCGGACAAAAGAGAATAGTGGATCCATCCGCCAGCGCCTTCGCGGTCACGTACCCGTCGCCAGTGACCGTGCTCTGCGGTGATCTCAAGCGGTTGATCCTTCACCGTAAAGACCCAGTCAATCCGGTGGGTTAGGCTGGGCCCGCGTCTTGCATTGCCTTCAGATGCCTTCATGGACACGAAGCGCGGCAAGGGCAGGTTGGTTTCCGGTCCGCGCTCCTGAGCGAAGGCGGACAAGCTTGTGGTCAGCAGAAAGCCTGCTGCAACAACGATTAATTTAAAATTCATAGCCTGTTTACTGCTCATTGCTTGGGTGGGGTTCTTGTGCCCCGGTCTTTCCTGCGCCACTGTGGCATCAGAGCGGACGTTTTGAAAGACATGAGGAGGGGTCCATGCCATCTGCGCGATTAAGTGTTGTTGTAACGCGACGCTTACCCGATGTCGTTGAGAACCGAATGCGTGACCTCTTTGATGTCTCGTTGCGCGAAACCGACGCTCCGATGACCCGCGAAGAGCTTGTTGAAGCGATGAAAACCGCTGATGTTCTGGTGCCTACAATCACAGACAAAATCGATGCGGGCCTTATTGGTCAGGCAGGCGAAAACCTTAAGCTCATTGCCAATTACGGCGCAGGGGTGGATCACATCGATGTGCATACAGCGCGTCAGAGGGGCATTCTGGTTTCCAACACGCCTGGGGTTTTGACCGATGACACCGCGGATATGACCATGGCCCTGATCCTGAGCGTGACGCGGCGCATTCCCGAAGGCTTGGCCGTAATGCAATCGGAACGCTGGGAAGGGTGGTCGCCGACGGCCTTACTGGGCGGACGCATTGCAGGGCGGCGTCTGGGTATTCTTGGCATGGGCCGGATTGGTCAGGCCGTCGCACGTCGTGCTTCGGTTTTCGGAATGCAGATCCACTACCATAACCGGCATCGGTTACGTCCGGAGATAGAACAGGACCTGGGCGCGACCTATTGGGAGAGCCTTGATCAGATGGTTGCGCGCATGGATGTGATCAGTGTGAACTGTCCGCATACCCCCTCGACCTTTCACCTGATGAATGCGCGGCGTCTGAAATTGATGAAGCCTGAGGCGGTGATTGTGAATACAAGCCGTGGCGAAGTCATTGATGAAAACGCCCTGACACGGATGCTGCGTGCGGGTGAGATTTCTGGTGCGGGTCTAGACGTCTACGAACAGGAAAATACCGCCAACCCGCGGCTCAGAGAACTCAAGAACGTGGTGCTTCTGCCGCATATGGGCTCGGCGACAATGGAAGGCCGAGTCGAGAT
This sequence comes from Pseudomonadota bacterium, assembly GCA_038532975.1. Classification (GTDB taxonomy): domain Bacteria; phylum Pseudomonadota; class Alphaproteobacteria; order Rhodobacterales; family Rhodobacteraceae; genus Roseovarius. The sequence goes on along the minus strand of JBCAZO010000472.1, from coordinate 468 downwards.
GGGTGAAAAAGTTCTTTTAAATATCAAAACCTTTGACGATGGGCACCGCCCACCGGATCAGGTCGTGCCATCGATGCTATGATGCGTCTGGCCGCGCTGTTTGTCTGTCTGTTTTGGGCACAGTTTGCGCTGGCGCAGGAGGCAGCGGATGCAGTAGCACCTGAGGCTGCGGGTGCTGGAGCGCTGGTGCTGTCCGGACCTGCGGCAGACGCTCAAGTTGCCAAAGCGCAGGGCCGCGCTGTTGAAGCGCAAGACTGGATGGTTGTGGCCGCCAACCCGCTGGCCGTTGAGGCCGGGGCTCGGGTTTTGCGCGATGGCGGAACTGCAGCGGATGCCATGATAGCCGTGCAGGCCGTCTTGGGTCTGGTCGAGCCGCAGAGTTCCGGGCTGGGCGGTGTCGCCGCCAAAGGCGCTGTTTCGCGACCATCCAGCGTGGTGATTTCGCCGGTTTGCCCATCGTACCAGACC
>JBCAZO010000471.1:0-2506 GCA_038532975.1 Pseudomonadota bacterium | reverse complement strand
ACACGCATCGGACCGCCACCGACCATCCTTCGTTCACCATCGCAAGATGCTGAATGCCAGTGGCGGGAACTGGAAAACCAACCAAGCCTGCCGGCCCAAAGTTGTTGGCTACCTCCACCGGCATGGGCTCCGCCTCTGCGATCTGAGGCAATGAGATCTGATTGGCAGTCCGATGCGTGTGAGTGATGAGCACATTCTGCGATCCATCATTCGGGTTGGTGAACTCGATGATATCGACCGGGGTGTTCCCATAGCCAAGTTCACCGATCATCTCGCCCCGGATTTGCGCACCATCAGTCAGGTCGGTCAGCGGGATCCGCACTAACGGTGTGCAGGCGTAGACCGCAATCAGTGTGGGCACGCCATCCAGTTCAGTGATTGTCTGTGCGATAATCGGGGCGCGGGTTTCCCATTGGGCATGGACTGCATGCCAGATTTCGATTTGCGTCTCGGCTGACGCATCCGCTTCAAAAGGGTATGCAACCCGGCGCAAAGTCGAGTTGAAGTTCTCGCCCGAGACACCTGCGACGAACAGCTCACCATCGTAGTAGTCGATGTCGGTGATCGCATAGCTTTGGACCTGTTGACCGAACTCCAGGGTGTCGTCGCTGTTGGGCCCCTGCAATTCATGCTGTGTCGAAGGCAGGGCCTCATGGTCTAGTATGCGCAGCTCTCCTTGATCCACGACCGCAAGGAAGGGCATTGCATCCGGACCCAACCCACGGTGCCCTGAGAGCACAATCTGCTGGGTCGGTCCGTGAACAGCGACATCGTTGATTGTCAGTTGCGCCGCGGGCGCAGCGAGGTTCTGGCTTAGTGCGCCAAGCAGATCAGGGACGATTGTACGGCCTTCAAAGGTCTCCGGACGACCCAAGGAATAAGATGACTGATCAGCAAGCACGTTCTTCATATCGAACGCGACAACCTTGGCACCGTAGGTATCACCAACAAAGAGCGTATCATCCACACCAAACGCCATGGCTCCCGCAGAAGTCAGTGCGGTCTCTGCATGTGCAGAGGACGAAACCGTTGCGGCGGCGAGTATCGCCGCGCCAAAAATCAGAAATCGTTCCTCTTTCATAACTCAATCTCCGTTTTCAAGACGTACACCGATGCAGGGCGGTTCGAACCAATGCTAGGCCAAAGGGGCGCGGCGATCTTTCATCTAAGAGCGACTTGTTTTCAGAATCCGGCAAGCCAACCCGAGCCGCGCTCTTCTGGGTCGGCTACCCAACCAGCACTCAGATGGCTTTCTTCCAGACCCAGAAAGAGCTGAGCCGCGAGATCTTCGTCTGCCAGGGCAATTTGCTCCAGAAAATGCGATCTCAACACACGCGGCAAGTTAGCCAACATGTGGGTCAGAACCTGCTGTAGTGCCTCGGGCTTTTCCCCTTCGGAGTGTGTGACAGCCAGCGTGCGAGGCGGGGATCCATCAGCCCGAGCGATGAGCTGATTTGTCGGGCCCGCCGGTGTGTAGCTCAGGGGCAGTGTCATGGTGTTCTCCTCAATCCAAAACGCAGCGACGTCATGCGCGAGAACGGTAGGAACACCGGTGCAAAGGTATTTCAGAATCCACCCAGGGTTTCAGCTTGTGGCAGCTTTGACCCGTTTCCTGCGAGAACTTGAAATCCTCTGCCAAGACTTGAAAGAGCTTTCGGATCCTTGGGCCATCTTTGGGCAACTGTAAAAGAAACAGCATTCTAGTCCCAGATTGCTGGCACCTCCCGGGTAAGAAAACATGGCGTCAAACAACAACATGATCGGAATGGGTCTGGTCGAGCATGTCCCCGCAAGCGGTCCGGCCGTTTCCTTTGATCTTTATGGGACATTACTGGATGTCCTGGCGCCGCTGCATGCGCTTCAGTCCGAGATGAGCCCAACGGGCGCCTTTCTCATCGAAAGGTGGCGCGGTCTTCTGATGGAATACACGCTGATGGCCGCGTTGATGGAGACCAGGGAGAGCTTCTGGACCCTCACGCGCCGCGCTCTGTGCAATGCAGCTCAGCAAATTGGCGGACTGGAGACCGAGGGTCTGGAGGACGCGCTACTGGATGCCTTTCGTGCACCGGGACTCTATCAGGACAGTCTGGCAACGCTCGTCAAACTCCACGAGATGGGATGCCGCATGACGGTTCTGTCTAACGGCGACGTTGCGATGATCGGCGCAGCCGTTAGGAGCACGGGAATTGCAGGTTACTTCGAAGCCGTCGTGTCGGCCAACAGCCTGGGTCCCTACAAACCCGCGGCATCGGCATACAAGGCCATTGTCCAGCACTTCGACCGCGAACCTGGGCAGATCGTTCACGTAACCGCCAACCCTTGGGACGCGGCGGGCGCTAGGCGTGCTGGCCTCAAAGCCATTTGGATACGAGACCCCGGCACCGACTTCCCTTACGGCCAGCCCATTGACGAAGTCGGGGCACTGGGCGACGTCCTCAAAGTGGTTAAAAACATATCAGGTCGTTGAACGAGACGGGCGTTGGGCGCGCCTCTGCCCAGATTGCGG
>JBCAZO010000470.1:0-2512 GCA_038532975.1 Pseudomonadota bacterium | reverse complement strand
TATCCCGCCCCCCATGTGATCAGCGCGGCGCATAGCCCGGCAATCAGGATCAGCCCCCCCAACAGGAATATCCCGAAAACTACGGCAATCAGAACAGCCATTGCGGCGGTGTTGTCCGGGACGCGCCCAACGTCATAAGATAATCCAGTGGATCGCGCGTGGGGCAGCATGGCCATCAGAACAGGCATCGCAGCGCGCGACAAAAGTGCAGCGGCCAATAGGGCAGGGACGGCAAACTGCGCGCCGGCCTGAAACAACGCGGTGAGTGCGGCCCATCTTGCCGCCAGGGACAGAACCAACGCAATCACACCATATGCGCCGATCCGGCTGTCTTTCATAATTTCAAGGCGTCTTTCCTTGGTCCACCCCCCCCAAAGCCCGTCAACCGTGTCTGACAACCCGTCTTCATGCATGGCGCCTGTGGTAATCACGAGAATACTCAGCGAAATCAGAGCACTGATGGACGCGCCCCAACCAAGCCATCCTGCCAGCATACCGCCCAAGGCCGCAAGACCGGCAGGCATCAGCCCGACAATGGGATAGGCCCACGCGGCGCGTGCATTGCGCGACGTGTCGCCCACACGCACCGGCACACGCGTTAGCAGGGACAAAGCCAGGGCCAAATCCTGTACGCGCATCAGTTCCCGGTCGTTTTTCATCGCTCACGCGGCCTTTTTCATCTGTGCCCCGACCCATGCCTGCGATACACGAAATGACAGGGTTCTTGCAAATGGAGCAGGGTATGACAGCCAGATTTGCGTCACTCGCAGAGGTACGGGATGCGCTTTCCAGCCTGCCGCAACAAGATGCAAGTGCATTAGAACTGGCGCGCCAGCGTAATGCAGAACTGACCAAACCACCCGGAGCGTTGGGGCGGCTCGAAGATTTGGCGATATGGTATTGCGGCTGGCGCGGTGATCCTCGGGCGCGCGTTGAGTCTTCTCAAATTGTTGTTTTTGCAGGAAATCATGGCGTCACAGTGCAGGGTGTCTCGGCTTTTCCCTCCGATGTCACGGCGCAAATGGTGGCTAATTTCGAAGCCGGCGGTGCCGCGATCAATCAGCTTTCTGACTCCGTCAACGCTAGCCTGACTGTCAAGCCGTTGCAGCTCGACACGCCAACCCGGGACTTCACCCAAGGACCGGCGATGACCGAAGCGGAATGTCTTGACGCATTGAATGCTGGAGTTGATGCCGTTGACACACAAGCGGACGTGTTGGTGGTGGGCGAGATGGGCATTGGCAACACGACCTGTGCTGCGGCCATGGCATTGGCACTTTTTGGTGGCGCGGCTCAGGATTGGACCGGCACGGGTACTGGTGTCAGCGGTGACGCTCTTCGCCACAAGGCTGACGTGGTTTCGCTGGGTGTTGAGGTGAATAAAGGCAGTTTGGGCAACGGCTTGGAAATTCTGCGCTGCCTGGGCGGGCGCGAGATTGCAGCCATGGCAGGCGCTATCTTGCAGGCACGCCGCTTGCGCATCCCGGTCATTCTGGATGGGTTCATCTGCACCGCTGCTGCGGCTTGCCTCTTTGTGGAGAACGCGAGTTCGCTAGACCACACGATTGCAGGTCACGTCAGCGCAGAGTCTGCACACGCAGAGCTTTTGCGTAAAATCGGTAAAGACCCCATTCTTTCGCTCGGTATGCGCCTTGGCGAAGCGTCTGGCGGCGCCTTGGCCATCAGCATCCTTCAGGCGGCCTTGGCCTGTCACTCGGGCATGGCAACCTTTGCCGAAGCCGGTGTCAGCGAAAGTTGATCACGCCTCGGACCGGTCCGTGTCTTCCACCCCTTCAAGGCTGTCTTCTTCCCCGCGCGACAGAAGCATGGTCTGCAACTCGTTTTCGAGTTCCTTAGCGCGGGCGATATAGGCCGAGTTTTCAATCGTCGGAATATTCGGATCCCACAGCGCAGCCAACTCTCTCACGGACCTCCTGTCGTAGTGATAGAAGGTTTTGTGCAGCTCAGATGCTTCAAATTCACTCAGCCCCATATTTTCGAGCACATAACGTCCCGCGCGCAGGGCGCTGTCGAAAACCTCACGCACGATGTCATCAGCTCCTGCCTGATAGAGGCGGAACACATGTGTGCGATCCCTTGCGCGGGCGACGATGTGCAAATCTGGCCGTTCTCTGCGAGCGAAGGCCACAAGCCGTGTCGTGGCTTCCGGGTCGTCCAGTGCCGCAACGAGTACCGACGCAGTTTTCAGCCCGGCAGCGTGCAAAAGCTCCGGTCGGCCGGGATCGCCCAGAAATCCTTTGATCCCGAAGCGACGCATGCGTTGAATGGCTTCCAGATCGTGATCCAGAACGATTGTGTCAAACCCGCTGGAGCGCACCATCCGGTTCACCACCTGACCAAAACGCCCAATTCCAGCAATGATTACAGGGCCTTCACTGTCAATCTCGTCGGCTTGTGGATCATCCGAACTTTCCGTCATACGGTGCGACATCCAATCATAAAGGATGAATAGCAACGGGGTGATCAACATGGTAATCGCGATTTCCATGTT
>JBCAZO010000469.1:0-2513 GCA_038532975.1 Pseudomonadota bacterium | reverse complement strand
GGATCATGGCGTCCCGAGAAGCCCCCTTTTCCTCTCTTGCAGATTTGAAGAAACAGGCAAAGCTGGATGCAGGCACGATCCACAGGCTGGCAGCCGCCGATGCGGTTCGCTCCATGGGGCTGGACCGCCGACAGGCATTATGGGATGCACGCGCATTGCAGGATGCGCCTGACCTTCCGTTATTCAAGGAAAAGCAGGAGGAGGGTGATGAAATCCAATATCCTCTGCCGCAGATGCCGGTCTCTGAACATGTAGTGGCGGATTATCAAACGACGCGACTATCGCTTAGGGCGCATCCAATGTCGTTTTTGCGCCGCAGCATGCAAAGACAAGGCTACCGGACAGCATATGATCTTAAGACTATGCACAATGGCCAATTTTTATCCCTTGCTGGGATCGTTCTGATCCGACAGCGGCCAGGGAGCGCAAAGGGTGTGTGTTTCATCACGTTGGAAGATGAGACTGGTGTGGCCAATCTGGTGGTATGGCCAAAGGTCATGGAGGCCTACCGCAAGGTGATCATGCGCGCGCGCATCATTGATGTGCGTGGCGTGGTTCAACGCAGTGAAGATGTGATCCATGTCGTGGCCCACCATCTGGCAGATCGCAGCGATGTGTTGTACCGGCTTTCAAATGATCTCTTGGAACCGCCTCTTGCGCGTGCCGATGAGGTCAAAAAAGCCTTACCCAACGGCACCCATGGCCATCCACGCAATGTACAGGTGATCCCTAAGTCGCGGGATTTTCATTAAGTTTAGATTAGAAATTGAAAAAAACATCTGGGATCTCACCCGGCTTTGGTTGACGCAGGCGCGGCGGCTCACCCATTGTATGTTTAATTTGCCTCAAGAGGTGTTTTTCCGCAGGCACAATGTCCCCGCTGTCGACCTTGATGTAATAGCCTGGTGGCGCATCCACAGCTGCGTAGACCTTGACCCAACCTGTTGGACCAGGATGGGCTTGTACTTCGCCCATGCGAATGAAGTTGCGTGCAATCATTCTGACATCTCCCATGCTTGTGTTTTGCCATTCCAGCCCCGCCCAACTGGACCGTGCTTTTCCCACTCAGAGAGATTGCGCCAATCCTCCAGGCTGACGACCCTGCCGGTGTAGGTGAGGGGGCGTCCTCCGACGGTAAAGCCGTGGCGCATGCCCTCAACGCCGTGGGCTTTCGGAGGCCACTCGGGCTCAGTGTTTTCCAAAGTTTTTTCTGATTTTTCCTCCCGACAACCGGCAGAAACCGTCAAAAAGGGGCTTTCTGCCGGTTCTTGCCGTGTGTCGGTAAGAGAGTTGAAACCGTTTTCTCCGTTTTCGGCTATGGCCAACCACTTGCTCATGCCACCCCCTCCAACCTTGGGTTCACCACATATGAGACCTCGGGTCTTCCTCTGGACGGCGCACGGACTTCCTGTATCCAGTCAGCCTCAATCAAGACGCTGAGAGCGGACCGCACTTCGCGTGCGGTGGAAAGCCCAGTGCGGCCTCTGTGCTGGATATCGCGCACTTTGAACCGGCTGACACCTTCTGAGAGAATGATACTGGCAATGACTTTGGCGCTCTGCAATTCGGGTGGCATCTTCGTCGTGCCATAGGCCCGATAGGCGTGTTTGCGCAAATGTTCACCCACGAGGTGGCAGGCCCGCCCAACGTGCCCAGCATCTATTGTAGAGACAAAATCGGATGTGACCGTTGCAGACCAGTCGAGATGCGCCAGCACATTCGATATCCTCACAACCAATCCTGGCATCTTGCCAATGTGGCTTTTGAACAGTCCAGAGGCATCTGTTTCCCACTCTCGGCATTGCTTGCGGAACTCATGCAGAGCATCTGCAGCGGTTTCCGAGAAATGAATGTAGTAGGGGCGTAGGTTGCCCTGTTCGGTTGTGGCAGGGGTAAGACTGCGCAGGCGTCTTAATCCAGCCGCCAGGGCAGCGCTATCAACAAAAGCGCTTGGGCGCTTCAAGGGCACAGCTTCAGGATACACTGTGAGAAAGCGCGAGAGCAGGCCATCGTCATCGGTTTTAACCAGCAGGCTATCAAGCTTGTCTGGCTGGGTGCCGCCGATAATGGAAACGGACAGGTGATCAACCAGAATGGGCTCGTCACTGTTCTTGCGATCCACGGCAAAGGAACGACCGCCGTAGGTCTCCAGCCAGAAGGGTCTGTCGCCACCGCCGCTGTAGCGGTCCATGCTGCCAATCCAGCCTGAAAGCTCATCTCTAGATAGCAATAGCCCACGCCATGTTGCTTGTAATAGCACGGCGATTTTTTCCGTGGTGACGTCCGAGACTCGGATGCGCTGCCTTATGGGTTTTGGTCCGGCGTCAGCGTCTTCGGGCTTCTCTGGCGCGTCCTCGCCTTCGCTCAGGGCCGCCTTGGCGTCAGACTTCCACTGAGCCAGTTGAAGCTTGGCCAGTTCCTCCTTGTCTTGCCAAACGGCAAATTCCGCTTGGTAGGTCTCCGTTAGTTCTTGTTCCAGTTCTTTGACCGGATCCAGCACAGCATCGAGGGCA
>JBCAZO010000468.1:0-2515 GCA_038532975.1 Pseudomonadota bacterium | reverse complement strand
TGACGGCCCGCCGGTGCCGGGATGTGACCGGTGGTGGCCGGTGACGTCTGAAGGCGCTGTGGTGGGTCGTCAATGGAAATCGCCCGGATTTCCTGCACCGGGCCTTCCTTGGCCACCCGCAAAAGCGCGTCACGGCCGATGCAGCCAATCGCGCTATGGGTGTTGCAAAACTTGCCCAGCCCGCATTCATGCGGCGTGTTGTCATCGGTCATGTCATTGCCATAGCTGAGCAATCCGCCCTCGATTCGCTCAATCAGGTTGGGACAGCCCGCGTGCACGTCAAGATCCTTGCCCGCCTCCATCAGTGCGTTCCAAAGCGGCATGCCGATGTCGCCGCCTTCGACGTAAATCTCAAAACCGCCTTGCTTGGAATAACCCGAACGCGCGATCACCAGGTCGCGACCCTGAAAGTCAAACACGCCAAAGCGGAAGAAGCGAATGTCTCGCACCCCTTCGCCAAAGACCCGCGACAGAAGCTCATCGGATTTCGGCCCCTGAATGGCCAGAGGGGATACATCCGGTTCATCCACCAGAACATCCAGCCGCCAGCCATGCGCAATCGCCTTGACCCAGTAGAGCAAATCGCTGTCGGCAATGGAAATCCACCAGCGGTCTTCCGACAACTTCACCGCCACCGGATCGTTCAGCATCCCGCCGGTTTCATCCACGATGGGCACGTAGTAACATTGCCCAGCGTTCATACCGCGCAGGTCGCGCGGCGTGAGCATCTGCATCAAGCGTCCGGCATCCGGGCCACGCAGCTCGATCTGGCGTTCCACCGCAACATCCCAGATTTGTACCGCCTCTTTGAGATGCCGGTAGTCTTCCTCGACCGAGCGAAACACCGTGGGCAAAAGCATGTGGTTGTAGACCGTATAGGCCTTGACCCCGGCGGCCTCGACACCATCAGAAAAGGGCGTGCGGCGCAGACGCCGCGACGGAGACAAAAGCGCCATCAGCTTTTTCCTCGTAAATTACGTTTGCAGGTGGTGGGCGCTTTGCCCGTTGTGGAATAGGCCGCGATGCCGCAGGTGGCACAGCGATACTCGACAAAGCGGCCATTTTGATCGCCGGTTTCTGCCCATTTACAGTCTCGCTTGCGAAACATCTGATCGAGCTTTCCGGCAACCGCGTTCCCGGCCTTCTGGCGACCCCAGGCCCACCAGACAAAGCCGATCACGGCCAGCGCGATGACAAGGGCCAACGGCATCCTATTGATCCTCGGACATCAAAAAGAGGTCAGAGACCGGCGCGTTTAGCCCGGCTGCGGTCAGCAGGGCATGAATTTGCCCGCGGTGATGTGTCTGATGGTTGAACATATGTGCCACGCACAGCGCGATGGGCTTGGTCACATCGCGCTGTGCTGCGCCCGAATACCATTTGAGGTCTCCTGCGAGATCGACGCTGCGCAGCGAATTGGCCCAATGCCGGATCTTACCATCCAAATGAAAGCGCGCAGCGTTCCACGCGCCCAGCGTCGGATGCAGCATCGGGCTATCCGGAATGCCGCCTTTCGGAGTCTCAACCGAAGGATCAAACCGGCTCATCCAGATTTGATCCCCCCAAAGCAAATGATTGAGTGTGCCGAGAACTGAGCCAAAGAACGCACCACGATCCTTGGTCAGAACCGTCATCGGCTGACCATCCAACGCGTCAAAGATCTGGCGGTTTTGCCAGGCCCCGTAGCGCGCCATCATCTGACAATATTCTGGTGTGATCATTGGCGCTGCCTAGGGCTTGGGGCCTTTCCAGTCGATCGGGCAAATCTCGGCGGACTTGCCGCCAAAGTCCCAGATCCGGCCATAGTCGCGCACTTTGGATTTGGTCCCGCGTGCGGCAATGATGTCAGGACCCATCCAGTATTTGGAGTTGCTGATCATCACGGGATGATCTTTGCTGGCGCCTTCGACCATCTCAATCTCGCCCTGGATTTTCCGGCCAATGTAAAGGCCGCGCTTCGTGCCCTCGCGAACAATCTCGACCTTTTCGCGCTCGGCCCCCACGATGTCGCTCACCAGCATGGTAAAAAGCCCGGTCGTGCCCCCGGCAGCGCCTGAGAAAATCTGCAAGATACCATTATAGGCTTTGCCGCTGGCGCGCTCGTCCACATAGGCGGCAACCTTCCAGCCACCTTCCGCCATGCGTCCGGGAATGTCGACCATCAGACCAACATTGAGACCCGACAGGTCTTCGCCCTCAAAATGCCCCTCATCAATCGCGATGGCCATCCAGGCGTGACAATGCCCTTCGGTGGGCGGGTGCGCCCCCAGGCTGACCACGCAAGGGCAAAAGACCTCGCAGGAACAGTTGAGAAAGAGCTCGCCCTTAATGGCCCACTCCGTGGGCGTCATCTTACGCCGCTTGGGGTTTTCCATGCGATTGTCGATGCGCTGCGACACCGGCAGTTTATCTGCATCCTGACGACGTTTCAGGGCCATGTTTCTATCCTCCCATAACCAGCGGAGCGGCCAATACGGCCAGCCCGCCTGCGATCAAGATCACGCCCATGGGCCGG
>JBCAZO010000467.1:0-2521 GCA_038532975.1 Pseudomonadota bacterium | reverse complement strand
CGCAAAACACGTAAAACACCACAAGCGACACCAGCAGAATGAGACATGCGTTTGCCTTGATCCTATGCCTGCTGGCAGCACCCGTGGCTGCGGTGCAGCCGGATGAAATCCTGGATGATCCGGCTCTGGAAGAGCGGGCGCGGGACATCTCCGCCGGGCTGCGCTGCCTTGTGTGCCGCAATGAGAGCATCGATGAATCCCACGCCGATCTGGCGCGCGATCTGCGGCTCTTGGTGCGCGAACGGCTTGTGGCCGGAGACAGCGACAAGGAGGTCGTGGACTTCGTCGTGGATCGTTACGGTGAATATGTTCTGCTCAACCCGTTGACCAGCGGGTCAAACCTTGTGCTTTGGCTGGCCGGGCCCGGCATGCTCTTGCTCGCAGGTGCGCTTGGCTGGGGCTATATCCGTCGCCGCTCGACCTCTGAAACTGCGGGTGACACCAAACTCAGCAAAGACGAAGAAGCGCGGCTTCGGCAAATTCTCGATAAGTGACCGAGCGTCGGCGTTGCCTTTGACCCTGATTAAGGGTTGAGTGGCGCGGGAATGAATTCGTCGTGCCGGAGGGCAGAGCATTGAAAGACTACAACACGATCACGTTCGACATCACCGACGACATCGCGGTGCTGACGCTCAACCGGCCAGACAAAATGAACGCGCTCAACGCGCAGATGCGCGCCGAGATCACCGATGCGGCGCGGGTGGCCGGGCGCAAGGCGCGGGTTCTGGTGATGACCGGCAATGGCAAAGCGTTTTGTTCCGGTCAGGACCTGTCGGATACCGGTCGTGTGTCCGAGCTTGATCTGGAACGGGTGCTGCGCGACGAATACGTGCCTATGCTGCACGCCATCGGTAATTGCCCGGTGCCCACGATCAGCGCCGTGAACGGCCCGGCGGCGGGGGCAGGGGCCAATCTGGCGCTGGCGGCGGATGTGGTGATTGCATCCGAGAACGCCTACTTCCTGCAGGCTTTCACGCGCATTGGCCTCATCCCCGATGCGGGCGGCACGTTTTGGCTGCCACGCCAGATGGGCGCGGCCAAGGCGATGGGGGCGGCGCTGTTTGCCGAACCCATCAGCGCGCGGCAGGCCGATGACTGGGGCATGATCTGGGAAGCGGTCGATGAGGCGCTGTTTGAAGACCGCTGGCGCGACCGTGCGGCGCATCTGGCCAAGGGGCCGACGCTGGCCTATGCCAACCTCAAACAGGCCATCCGCGGCAGCTGGGACAATGATCTCTCGGGTCAGCTTGATCTTGAAGCGCGGTTGCAAGGCGATTGCGGGAACAGTCGGGATTTCCAGGAAGGTGTTTTGGCGTTTATTGAGAAACGCAAGGCGGAGTATGAGGGGAGGTAGGGGTTTTGGCTATAGTGGTAGGTCTGGTTGAGCCCAATTGTCTAACTACCTGTACCTTCAATGAACCTCTGCTTTTTGAACACTACTAGGCGGTGAGCGAGTTGCACTTTCATTGGCTTTTGGGACTCTCTCGATGGATGGGAAACCGATCCACACCTCTGTCGTTATTCAGATGAGAACAGTAATATGAATGACCTCAAGCTTGCGCAATTGCAGTCGAGTTGGGCCAAGCACTTATATGCGCGTTTGCTACATTTCGGTGGCCACATTCGTGAGACTGACGTTCCTCCCAGTCCTATGGAAGCAAGAAAAGCTGACATTGCTTTGCAATGTGCATTGCGGCCTGCTGTTTTCGGCGAGTTGGGGGGCTTTCGTCCCGAGGAGACAAATCGGCATACGAGTTGGTGGGGCGGTTGTTTCTTGGGTGCACCTGGTGAAAGCATCCCGATTGGCCGAAGTGGAAAGCCAATGCATCCACTACTTCAGGTCCGGACTGATGAGATCGACATTTTGGTACCAGGAATTGAAAACTATGCGCTTTTGACGCTTTGGATCGACCTTGATGGAAACTTGTTTGAACCCGTCGCAGGTATGGATTTCAGTGTTTTCACACATCAAACTCTGGAGGACCTAGTACCGCTGGGCGTAGGATATCGAGAGTCAGAAATACTTCCCACTTTTCCCATTTGTTGGCAAAAGGCAGTTGACCAACAACCTTCTTGGCAGGATTTCGCATTCAAGGTCCCATCGCGAGTAGCTTGGTCAGATACTTCGGAATGGTTTGGCAACAATCCGATAGTAAGGCGTGACTACGAGTTGAAAAGTTCCTGTCCAGTTAAGCTGGGAGGTTGGCCAACTTGGATTCAGGGTTCGCAGTGGGAAACCACCGAAGATGACGAAGATTTTGTTCTACAAGTAGATACGACGCCAAAAGGCCGTGTTGGCTTTGGCGACAGTGGATCAATTTATTTGTTCCGGCAAAAGCGGAGTGGCAATTGGCTATTGCGGTGTGATTTTTTCTAGGTTTCCCGGCGCGGGAAAAACCAACTTTGCAATTCGAGCCAATACCCAAAGAAAAATTTGTGAGCGGACATTCGAACGTTCTTAGCCAGTGGCTGCAAAGTCCGCATAGGTTTCTTCACCCACTAAGCACGGAATCGAGGGGCG
>JBCAZO010000466.1:0-2527 GCA_038532975.1 Pseudomonadota bacterium | reverse complement strand
TGCGTTGCCGGATCATCCAGCACGGCCCCCAGCGACGCGGCCATGGACCAGCTGCGCAGAGTGGTCCAGCTTTGCCAGAGAAGATTGCTTTCAAACGGGGCATCAATGGTGGCAACCGTTGCGCCGCACCCAGCGAGTGTTTCAAGCGCGCTTTGACAGAGCTCCAGAATACCGTCCTCAAAGGCCCAGGCCCCGGACCAGTCGCCAAGCCAGGCGATTCGTTTGCCCTTGAGGTCAGGCGTGGGCGTGCCGACCGGTGCGAACCCCTGCGCATATGGCGCGTGATCGCCTTTGCCTGACATCACATCCAAAAGCAGCGCCAGGTCTTGCGGCGTGCGCGCCATCGGCCCGTTGGTGGAAATGCGGTGCAGGAACATGTCCCCTGTCCCATCATCCGGCACCCGGCCCCAGCTAGGCCGCATCCCGTAGACGTTGTTCCATCCCGCCGGGTTACGTAAACTGCCCATCATGTCTGAACCATCGGCAATCGACAGCATGCCCGTGGCCAGGGCCACCGCCGCGCCACCCGAAGAGCCGCCACAGCTGCGCGACGTGTCATAGGGATTGGCGGTGGTGCCATGCACCGGGTTGTAAGTGTGGCTGCCAAGGCCAAACTCGGGCGTGTTGGTCTTTCCGATGATGATGGCCCCGGCGTCGCGCAAGAGCTCTACATAAGGGCTATCGGCGTCGGGCATATGCCCGGCAAAAGCGGGAGAGCCTTGCGAGGTGGGAAATCCCTTGGCATCCACGAGGTCTTTGATCGCAATCGGTAGGCCATGCAAAGGCCCTTTGGTTGTAGCGCGATCCGCCTCGCGCGCCTCGGCCAACAGCGCCTTTTCGTCACCCATAGACACTATGGCATTCACCGTGCCGTTGACCTCGTCAATCCGCGTCAGAGTGGCCTGCATCAACGCCTCGGCACTCAGAGTGCCGTCGCGGATCGACGCGGCCTGTTCCACTGCGGAGAGTTTCAACGGATCGGACATGTTCACACCCCTTTAGCAAAACCCGAAAGGCGGTCCTTAAGCTTCATCGCCCTGCGCTTCTGCACGACTTTTGCCACTCACGTCCATGGCCAGGGTGGCCGCCATGAAGGGATCCAGGTCGCCGTCCAGAACACCTTTGGTGTCAGAGGTCTCATGCCCCGTGCGCAGGTCTTTGACCATCTGATAGGGTTGCAAGACATAAGACCGGATCTGATTGCCCCAACCCGCATCGCCTTTGGCTTCATGCGCTTCATTTATGGCCTGATTGCGCTTGTCCAATTCTAGCTGATAGAGCCGCGATTTCAGCGCTTTCATAGCAATGTCGCGGTTCTGGTGCTGGGACTTTTCCGAGGATGTGACCACGATGCCCGTGGGATGATGCGTGATCCGCACGGCAGAGTCGGTTTTGTTGACATGCTGCCCACCCGCGCCGGAGCTTCGATAGGTGTCAAGACGGATATCAGCAGGGTTCACCTCGATCTCGATATTGTCGTCCACAACCGGATAGACCCAGACCGAACAGAAGGATGTGTGCCGCTTGGCCGCAGAGTCGAACGGCGAAATGCGCACCAACCTGTGCACGCCGGATTCCGATTTCAGCCAGCCATAGGCGTTATGGCCTGAAATCTTGTAGGCGGCGGATTTGATCCCAGCCTCGTCACCCGCCTGCTCGGATTGCAGTTCAACCGTATATCCCTTGGCCTCAGCCCACCGCACATACATCCGCGCCAGCATCGAGGCCCAGTCACAGCTTTCCGTGCCCCCTGCGCCTGCGTTGATCTCTAGGAAGGTGTCATTGGCATCCGCCTCGCCGTTCAAGAGCGCCTCCAGCTCCTTGGCGGCAGCGCGTTTGGCTAGGAGTTTCAGAGCAGCCTCAGCCTCCTCAACCACGTCACCATCGTCTTCCATCTCGCCCAGCTCAATGAGGCCCGTGTTGTCCTCAAGCTCGGCCTTGATTGAATCATGCGTTTCCATCGCATCGACCAGCGCCTGACGCTCTCTCATCAGAGCTTGCGCCTTGGCCGGGTCATCCCACAAGTTGGGATCCTCCACCCGCGCGTTGAACTCCTCCAGCCGATGCGGGGCGGTCTCCCACCCCATCCGCTGGCGCAGAAGCTCCAGCGAATTCTCAATCTCAGAGACAAGCGTTTGAATTTCGGCGCGCATATGGGTGGTGTCCTTGGTCTGCTCAGAGCAAGGTGATAGCAAGGCGCGCACGGCGCGACAAGGTGAAGGGCGTTCAAAGTCGCTGGGTGAAATTCAAGCGATTTGACCTCAATAAAGCCCGCCGGAACTCAGATTTCCGAAGCTCGATTTCTGGCCTACCTGCCCTGTGTCCCCTGTCGAAGTGGTGACTTCGCGGACCTGTTCGGTTTCGCCTGCTGCGAAAAGGTCAAAGTCGCTGCCCATGCCGAACCCGCCATCAAAGAGCAGGCCAAAGATGGCTTCTTCGCCAGCGCGGAAGCATTCGGGCACAACGTAGTCGCCATAGGTGCCTTCGGGCAGGCGCGCACCGGTATAACGGTCAATATTGATGAATT
>JBCAZO010000465.1:0-2531 GCA_038532975.1 Pseudomonadota bacterium | reverse complement strand
TGCCGTCTTGTCCACCCAATGCACCTTGTGGCCCAAAGCGGCCATGATCCATTACAAAGCTCGCCTTGGCCTGTCCCCGCCGCAGCTCTAGCTCGTAGTCTAAGCCAAACCCGCCGCGCTGCTGACCAGCTCCCCCTGACCCTTCGTGCAGGGCGTAATGATTGTAGAGCACCGGAAAGGCCTGTTCCATGATCTCAACAGGTGGAGCCTTGGAAATGCCGATGGTGGAACAGCCGTTGCTAATCCCATCCCCGCCGGACCAGCCGCCGTAGCCACCACCGGAAAGCTGATACATCACAAAATCTCTTTTGCGAGCCGGATCGTGCCCGCCAAGGGCAAAGTTACCACTAGTTCCGGCAGGCGCAGCCGTAACCCTATCTGGAAGCGCTTTAACCAGAGCGGCAAAAACAGCTTCGGCGATGCGCTGGCTCACCTCGGCAGCACAGCCCGAGACAGGACGAGGATATTGTGCGTCTAGAAAAGTTCCTTCGATTCCCGTGACGTGTAAGGGCTCGAATGCGCCCGCACTGATCGGCACCTCGGGAAAGATATGTCGCATGGCAAGGTAGACCGAGCTGAGCGTGGTGGCGCGTACGGAGTTCATGGGCCCCAGACAAGGAGGCGAAGAGCCGGAAAAATCGAATGTTAGCTCATCCGTGTCACGGGTGACTGCGAGCCTGATTTCCAAAGGTTCATTGACCACGCCGTCGCTATCCACCCAGGCCACGGCTTGATGCGTGGCTTCCGGAATAGTCCTGATCGAGGCGCGCATCTGGCTGGCGGCGCGGTGCCGCAGTTCGGCAATGGCTTCGGCCACGACATCATCGCCGTACCGGTCCATCAAAGCATTAAGACGCTCTGCGCCAAGATCGAGTGCGGCGGCTTGTGCCTTGACGTCGCCAATGCGTTGCTCGGCCACGCGGATGTTTGAGCAGATGATGGCGTAAATCTCCGCATCCATCTCTCGACGTTTGAAGAGTTTCACAGGCGGCAGGCGCAAGCCTTCCTGCTCTACAGATGTCGCAGAGGCGGAAAATCCGCCAGGCACTGCGCCACCGGTGTCTGGCCAATGGCCGGTATTCGACAACCAGCAAAAGAGTCTGTCGCCGCGGTAGAAGGGCCGGGCGAACCGGACATCCATCAGATGCGTTCCGCCAAGGTAGGGGTCGTTGACAATGTAAATGTCGCCAGGCTCGGGTGCAGCGGCACGTCCTTCGGCAATCATTTCAATCAGTGTTCGTGTTGAATACTGCATAGTCCCGACAAAAACCGGCAGGCCACCTGCGCCCTGCGCGATGAGTGCGCCGTCCTTGGCATCGTAGATCCCATCGGAGCGGTCATTTGCCTCAGCAATAACAGGCGAAAAGGCGGCGCGTGAAAAGGCGAGGTCCATTTCATCGCAGACCTGCTGCAAACCGGCCTGAATGACCGACAATGTGATTGGATCAACGGTCATTCGAACCCCCAATCTCAATCTCGATATTGCCCTGTGCGTCCCCTTTTGCGTGATCATTAGGCTCAATCAGAACAGTTGTGTCCATCTGTTCGATCACGGCTGGACCGCTGCAGGAAAAGTCGAGAGGCAGATGATCGCGCCAATAGACCGACGTGTCATGCCAAGTGCCGTCAAAACAAACGCGGCGCGTGCTGGTTTGCGCCTCAGCCAAGGACGGCTTGCGCTCTCCGGGGTCAATGAGTTTCGATAGATCAAGCGGTGGGCGCTCTCCTATGACCGAGCAATTCACATTCACCACCTGTGCACGGATTCCCTTCAGCTCGACGCGGAAGCGGTTGAAGTAGACCTGCGAAAAGAGATCGTGAAGCGCTTCAGGGCTGATATCGGGCGACTCCAAAGGCACACGCAAAAGATGGGTTTGGCCCACGAACTGCATATCAACACTGAACAGGTACCGGATCGCTGTGGCGGGCAGGCGTTCCTTGCCAATCAGCGCGTCGCCCTCTCGTACTTGATCGGCAAAAACCGAGGCAAGTTCTGTGTCCCCAAGAGCATCCACTGGCCGGTTGATTGTCCGCACGAAATCATGGCGCAGATCGGCGATGACGCAGCCAATGGCATTGGTGATCCCCGGCCGCGCGGGCACCAGAACTTTGGGTATCCCAAGTTCTTTTGCAAGGGCGCTGGCATGAAGCGGTCCAGCCCCGCCAAATGCGAAAAGTGCAAAGTCGCGTGGATCGGCACCAAGAGACAGAGACACCATACGAACGGCCCCAGCCATCTTGGTGTTGGCCATTTGTATCACAGCCAAGGCCGCGTCGGTGACATCAAGCCCCAATGGTTCGGCCAGCTTTTCCGCAAAAATCCGGGCGACGATGTCAGATGCCGTTCCGCCGCGGTTCACCACGCTTTCGGGATTAAGACGTCCGAGAATGAGGTTTGCGTCTGAAATCGTCGGCTCTTTGCCGCCATTGCCATAACAAATCGGTCCAGGGTCAGCGCCCGCACTTTGCGGGCCGATCTCCAACAAACCAGAGGAGGTGACGCGCGCGATCGATCCGCCCCCTGCGACGAT
>JBCAZO010000464.1:0-2531 GCA_038532975.1 Pseudomonadota bacterium | reverse complement strand
GCGAACAAGAGCTTGACGCATTGATGAAGGCTCTCGGCACCTCAGACCGGTTTCATTGCTTGCTGACCGCGTCCTCCCAGACCCTCAACACACGCCTGTCAGAACGCGAACATGGCGCATCGCGACGGCACCATATCCTGCGCGCAAATGAATTGCGCCAGTCCCTGCTCAAAGCATTTATCGCGGATCTTGAACTGGATACGACGGATCTGTGCCCCGACACCCTGGCCGAAATGGTTTTATCTGCCCAAAGAGAAATCGACTGACTTGATCTTTCTTTTTGCTCCAAATATCCCCGCCGGAGGCATCCGCCCTCTGCCATCAAGGACCCGTCCATGATCCCCAGCACCTATCCCGACCAAGCCGAGATCGCGCGTCTCACGGCGCGTATGCTTCTGGAAATCGAAGCGGTGCATTTCAATGCGGAGGAGCCGTTCACGCTGGCCAGCGGCTTACCGAGCCCAACCTATATTGACTGTCGCAAGCTTATCTCGTTTCCGCGCATCCGCTCTACGCTGATGGATTTTCTGACTGTCACTGTGATGCGTAACGCGGGCTTTGAGGCCTTCACCAATGTGGCAGGTGGCGAAACCGCAGGCATTCCTTTTGGCGCGCTGGTGGCCGAGCGTATGGCCCTGCCGATGACATATGTGCGCAAGAAGCCCAAGGGATATGGGCGCAACGCCCGGATCGAGGGCGTTATGACTGAGACCGACCGCGTGCTGCTGGTTGAGGATCTCACCACCGATGGCGGCTCAAAGCTCAGCTTTGTGGATGCCATTAGAGAGACCGGCGCGAGCTGTGGGCATACGGCGGTGATTTTCTATTACGGCATCTTTCCCGAGACCGAGAAAACACTCGGGGATCACGGCGTGGCGCTGCACTATCTTTGCACCTGGTGGGACGTGCTGGCCGAAGCGCGGGCGCAGGGCACGTTTGACGCCGCCACACTCGACGGGGTCGAATCGTTTCTGCGCGACCCGCGCGCCTGGCAAGACGCACGAAGCTGAGTCGCGACGCGACACCCCAGTGTAAAGACAGTTTTGTAAAAAAAATTTTACGCGCGTTTTCGCCTGCTTGCAGCGTAACTTGAGAAAACGCCAAACGATATGTTGACGGAAACGACTTCTACTCGGCAAGATATGGTATCGAGCGGATATCCACACGCTATCCACATAAAGATACAATTTGCACCGCTCCGGCGGTGTTTTGTAAGCACCACCCCACAGGACATGGGGCAAGAGATGACAGAAATTGCGAGCTTAAACAAAAACGATACAGGCGTCGAAAACCTTGAGACGATGCCGCATTCCATCGAAGCTGAACAACAGCTTTTGGGTGCGATCCTCACGAATAACGACATCTATGATCGGGTGGCCAACCTGATCGGCCCGCAGCATTTCTATGATCCTGTCCACGCGCGGATATTCGAGACCGCGGCAGCGCGCATCGCCAAGGGCAACCTCGCCTCGCCGGTGACGCTGAAAACCTTTCTCGAAGAAGACGAGGGACTGAAGGAACTGGGCGGCCCGGCCTATCTTGCACGTCTGGCCGGTGCCGCCATTTCCGCCTTCGCCGCGCGCGACTATGCGCAGATGATCTATGACATGGCCGTGCGCCGCGAACTGATTGGCCTTGGCCACGAAATTGCGGGCAAGGCCATTCGCGCTGAGGTGGACTCCGAGCCTCGCGACCAGATCGTGGAGGCCGAGCAGAAGCTCTACAAACTTTCAGAGCAGGGGCAGTCAGAGAGCGGATTTCAAAGCTTTCTCAAGGCGGTAACAGACGCCGTTAATGTTGCCAACGCCGCCTATCAGCGGGATGGTGGCCTCGCAGGCATCTCCACCGGTCTGACGGATATGGACAAGAAACTTGGCGGATTGCACCGCTCGGACCTTCTTATTCTCGCAGGACGCCCGTCGATGGGCAAAACCTCTCTTGCGACCAACATCGCTTTCAATATCGCGAAAGCCTACAAACGCGGGGCGCTTCCCGATGGCTCTGAAGGGGCTGTCGATGGCGGTGTCGTGGGCTTCTATTCGCTCGAAATGAGCGCCGAGCAGCTCGCCGCGCGGGTTCTGTCAGAGGCATCCGAGGTGCCCTCTGAACAGATCCGGCGCGGCGACATGACCGAAGCGGAGTTCCGCCGCTTTGTCGAGGCGGCCAAAACGCTCGAATCGTGCCCTCTTTACATCGACGACACCCCCGCTTTGCCTATCTCCCAGCTTGCGGCGCGTGCCCGTCGGCTGAAGCGGACGCATGGGCTGGATGTCCTGATTGTGGACTATCTTCAGCTCGTGCGCCCCGCTTCGGCGAAAGACAGCCGTGTGAACGAAGTCTCTGAAATCACACAAGGGTTAAAGGCGATTGCCAAGGAGCTGGATATTCCCGTGGTCGCGCTCAGCCAGCTTAGCCGCCAGGTCGAGTCGCGCGATGACAAGCGACCGCAGCTCAGTGACCTGCGCGAGTCCGGCTCAATTGAGCAGGACGCCGATGTGGTGATGTTTGTCTTCCGCGAAGAATATTACGCC
>JBCAZO010000463.1:0-2538 GCA_038532975.1 Pseudomonadota bacterium | reverse complement strand
GCCAATGCCAAGCATGAACGTGAGATCAATGTTGCGCTGTCCAACAGCTTTGGTTTTGGCGGGACCAATGCCTCGCTGTGTGTTGGGAAGCTTCGCTGATGTGGCGCAACATCGCCTCAAATTTCCTGACTTTGCTGGTGGTGATTATATTTCTCCTCGGCGGCGTGATCCTTTGGGGGCAGAACGAATATAGCAGCGCAGGTCCTCTCGAAGAACCAATTTGCCTTCAGGTGCCGCGCGGCAGTTCAATGCGGGGGATTTCGGAAAACCTTGCCGAACAAGGCGCGGTTTCAAACGGTTCGATCTTTCGGATTGGCGTGGACTATGCGGACAAGACGCAGCTTTTGAAAGCGGGTAGCTGGTTGATCCCCGAAGGATCGAGCATGAGCGAGATTGCCGATATCATCACGCGCGGCGGGGCGAGCACCTGTGGTACGGAAGTGGTGTACCGGATTGGGGTGAATTCGGCGCAAGTCGAAGTGCGGGAGTTGGACCCGGCGACCAATCGGTTTGTGGAGCGGGTGGCGTTTGCGGCGGACGAGGATGCGCCTGCTGGCTACACAGAGGTGCGCGAGCAATCCGATACGCGCTACCGTGTTGCCGTGGCCGAGGGCGTGACCAGCTGGCAGATCGTCAATGCGTTGAATTCGATAGATGCGTTGGAAGGCGAGGTCGCCGAGGTGCCACCCGAGGGCAGTCTGGCACCGGATAGCTATGAGTTCAGCTCTGGGGATGACAGGGCCAGCGTCATTCAGCGGATGCGGAACGCGCAGGATGCAATTCTGGCCGAGGTCTGGGAGGAGCGGGATGAGGATATACCGCTGACCGAGCCTTATGAGGCGTTGATCCTTGCGTCGATTATTGAAAAGGAAACCGGCGTCGCGGAAGAGCGTGGACAGGTGGCCAGTGTGTTCACCAACAGGCTTCGGCAGGGCATGCGGCTTCAGACCGACCCGACGGTGATTTATGGGATCACCAATGGCGAGGGCGTTCTGGGCCGGGGTTTGCGTCAGAGCGAATTGCGGCGTGCGACGCCTTACAACACCTATGTGATTGAAGGCTTGCCGCCGACGCCGATTGCCAATCCGGGGCGCGATAGTATTGAGGCGGCCGTGAAGCCTTTGGATACGGACTACATCTTCTTTGTGGCCAAATCGCTCAATCCACGTGATGGGCATCTCTTTGCGGAAACGCTGGAAGAGCATAACCAGAACGTCGCCGCCTATCGCGCGCTGGAGCGGGCGCAGGGCGACCAGTAACACCTTCTACAGTCTGAACCCTGTGTTGCGGCCCTTGAGCGGGGGTGCGCACGGTTTGCGCAATATTTGTTAAGTCTCATTGAGCAGAGTTGTTTCACGCGCCCCAGGGATCGGGATATTGCCCCGCGAATTCGGGCGCTGTCGAAACAACCACCAATGAGGTCAAAACCCCGCTTATGCCCTTGATTACAATCAGTGAAACCCCCAGCGGCCTGACCGAGGCGGTTGATACGCTGGAACGTCAGCTTGCCGATATGCGCAAGGAGCTGTCGGCTATGTATGATCGGGTCCAGCTTGGTGAATTCGGCGAGTTGAAGAACGCGTCCAAGGTGATTGCCGACATCCGGCAATGGCTCAGGATCGCCATCGAAGCGGAGGCGCAACTTGCAAACCGAGAAAAACAAGAGCTTGGCATCTGCCTATCCTACGGGCTCGACCTTGACCGCGCGAAAGAGACGATTGGATGTGAATTGGATCGTCTCAGAAGATCCCGCGATACAGGCTGAGTTTCTCGATAGTCTGAATGACGGAGAGACAATGGCGCTGCCCTATCTCTTTGAGTTCTGGGCTATGGATCATCAATTGCCGCCGAAGGGTAAATGGCGGTCCTGGGTCATCATGGGCGGGCGCGGTGCCGGTAAGACGCGCGCTGGTGCCGAATGGGTGCGGGCGCAGGTTGAAGGGGCGAGGCCGCTTTACCCGGGCAAATGCCGCCGCATGGCGTTGGTCGGGGAAACGATTGATCAGGTGCGTGAGGTTATGGTGTTTGGCGAGAGTGGCATTATGGCCTGTTCGCCGCCCGATCGTCGCCCGAGCTGGCAACCGACACGCAAGCGGCTTTTGTGGCCCAACGGGGCGACGGCGCAGATTTTCTCTGCGCATGATCCAGAGAGCCTTCGTGGTCCGCAATTTGACGGGGCCTGGGTGGATGAAATGGCCAAATGGCGAAAGGCGCGGGAGACATGGGACATGCTGCAATTCGGGTTGCGGCTTGGCAGAGATCCGCGGGTTTGTGTGACCACCACGCCGCGCAATATCGGTGTTTTGAAAGAGCTTCTGGAACGCGACTCTACCGTTGTGACCCATGCTGCCACTGAGGCCAACCGGGCACGGCTGGCACAGAGTTTCCTTGAAGAAGTGCAGGCACGATATGCAGGCACGCTCTTGGGGCGGCAAGAGCTGGAAGGGCTTTTGATCGACAAGGTGGATGGAGCGCTTTGGACGCCGTCGGGTCTTGAGGCTGCGCGTATTGACGAGGTGCCGGAGCTGGATCGGATTG
>JBCAZO010000462.1:0-2541 GCA_038532975.1 Pseudomonadota bacterium | reverse complement strand
ATCAGACCGCCGATGACCGCTGGACGCGCGATCTGTCCGAAGCGGAACTCATTGAAGACGAAGGTCTGGCCAATCTGCGTCTGGCCCAGGCCGAAGGTCAACCGGAAATGCGTGGGTTGTGGTCCGTCTTCGGACGGCGCGGCATCGGCCAGATAAGCGCCCACCACCAGTTCCGGTTGACCTTCGGCTTGCGCCAGACGCAGATTGGCCAGACCCTCGTCTTCAATAAGTTCCGCCTCGGAAAGATCGCGCGTCCAGCGGTCATCGGCGGTCTGGTACACCACATCGCCTTCAATCAATGCGTTGGCGGTGACGACTTTGGGAGTGAATTCACGGGGCATCAGGCGAACTCCTGTTGAACATCTGTAAGGGCGGCTTCGGCAGCGCGGGGGGCAAGGCCGATGAGCATCAGCGCGGGGCCATCGAAGGTGGATGCATCAAGATCATTCACCAACCCGGACAACGTTGTCGCCAGGATGCGCTGATCCGGACGGCTGGCATTCTCGATGACGCTGACCGGTGTCGCGCGGTCGGCGCCATACATCAGCAGACGGCCTTGGATGAAGCGGGCCGATTTCTTGCCCATATAGACCGCCGCCACTTCGCCGGGGCGGGCAAGAGACGCCCAGTCGTGATCGGCATAGCCTTTCATGTCGTGGCCGGTGACAAAGCGCACGGACGAGTTGCGCCCGCGTTTGGTCAGGCTTTGACCCAGAGTTGCGACACTGGCCGAAGCCGCGGTGATACCAGGGACAACATGCCAGCTTAGTCCGGCGTCCATCACAGCCTCGATCTCTTCATCAAGACGACCAAAGACAGTGGGGTCTCCACCTTTGAGACGCACAACCTGCGCGCCGTTTTGAGCGTGCTCCACGATTAGCGCGTTGATGTCATCTTGAGACATAGACGGACCAAAGCCCTCTTTGCCTGCGTTGATCAGCACGGCCTCACGGCGGGCCAATTCCAGAATGTCCTGAGTGACCAGGCGGTCATGGATCACAACATCCGCCTTATCAAGCGCCTTGCGGGCCTTGAGTGTCAGAAGTTCCGGGTCGCCGGGGCCAGCGCCGACAAAGGCGACGTGGCCCTCGCGCTCTTCTGCAAGCTCATACTTGTCGAGCAGGGCGGGCAGGGCGTCTTGTACGGCCTCTTCACCGCCCTGATCCATCGCGCGGGGGCCTGCGTTGAAATAATAGTCCGACCAGAAGTCGCGGCGCTTGCGGCCCATGGGCAGAACCTCGACCGCCTTGCGGAAGGCTTTGCCGATACGCGCAAGCGGCCCCAGCGTGGCAGGCAAGCGCGCCTCCAGATCAGCCTTGATCGCGCGGGCCAGAACAGGGGCCGCGCCCTCGGTGCCAATGGCCACGGTCACAGGGTCCCGGTCCACGATGGCGGGGGTGATGAATTCGCTGTCGCCCAGATTGTCGACGATATTGACCATCGCACCATCGGTACGGGCGATGGCCGAGGTGCGGGCGTCTTCGGCATCATCCTCATCAGCGGCATAAAAGAGCACCGCGCAGGTGGCATCGCCGGGTTCCATCGCACGGCGGACAAGGCGCAGACGGCCTGTCGCGGACCAGTCGACAATCTCTTGCGCGGGATCAGGTGCAAAGACAGTCAGGTGGGCTTCGGTCTTCAGCAGCAACCGCAGTTTCGCCAAAGCGGCCTCTCCGCCGCCTGACAGCACCACGCGCCGACCCTCCAGCGCCACAAAGATGGGAAAATGTTTCAAGGCCGTCGCCTCCGAAAAAGAATTCTTGGGTAACATATAGGAAATTTTCCCATATAAGCGCCATATCTGCTTGCAAATAAGGATCATTGTTCTAATTTGCCGCTGACTTATCGGGAATGTTCTGGAAAAGAGGAAAAACCGGAATGGCTGTTCGTCTCGACGATCTGGATCGGAAAATTCTTTTGGAGCTGCAGCGCGACGGCGGGCAGTCGCTGGATGATATCGCCAAATCCGTGGGCAGTTCCAAGACCCCGGTGTGGAACCGGATTCGCAAGATGCGCGATGGCGGGGTGATCAAGCACCAGACCTATCTGCTGGATGCTGAAGCGCTCGGGTTCGAGGCGTGTTTCTTTGTCCTGATCCGCACGTCAGAGCATGATGCCGGCTGGCAGGGTCGGTTCCTGAACGCTTTGAAAAGCCGCCCCGAAGTGCTGGAGGCACACCGTTTGGCAGGGGATATCGACTACATCCTGAAGGTCGTGGTGGCTAATGCGCGCGCCTATGACACGTTCTACCAGGCACTGATTTCCGAGGTGAAGGTGCACAACGTCACGGCGCTTTTGTCGATGGAAGAGATCAAGTCGACCACGATGCTGCCGATGGAGGTGGGGTGAGGGGGGTGTAACTCTCGCGCGGAATCGAGGCGCGCAGCGCCGCCGCGCGATCGCCAGACCGCCCCATCGGGCTGGCGATTGGTTGATGTCAGCGCATTGTTCAAAGAGTTTGCGGCTTGGCAGACATAAAGTGCTTTGAACTTACGGCAGGTCGCCACCCCGCGGTCTGACAATCGCGCGGCTCAATGGTAA
>JBCAZO010000461.1:0-2550 GCA_038532975.1 Pseudomonadota bacterium | reverse complement strand
ACAGCATCCGACGTGCGCAACTTGCTTTTGGCCGGAGCTGATAAAGTGTCGTTCAACTCCGCTGCTGTGGCAAATCCCGATGTTGTGGCAGAGGCCGCAGATCAGTTTGGATCGCAATGCATTGTCGTGGCTATCGACGCCAAGACTGTATCCCCCGGAAAATGGGAGATTTTCACCCATGGAGGGCGCAAACCTACGGGCATAGACGCGGTAGAGTTTGCCAAGCTGGTGCAATCCAAGGGGGGCGGTGAGATTTTGCTGACATCCATGGACCGCGATGGCACACGCGCGGGGTTCAACCTGCCGCTGACGCGGGCGATTTCTGAAGCGGTGTCGATCCCGGTCATTGCTTCGGGCGGTGTTGGCACGCTGGATCACCTTGTCGAAGGTGTGACCAAAGGCGGCGCCTCTGCCGTGTTGGCGGCCTCGATCTTTCACTTCGGAGATTACACCATTGCCGAGGCCAAGGCGCATATGGCGGCGGCCGGCATCCCGATGAGGTTGGGCGCATGACCCTGGAAGAACTGGAACAGATCATTGCCAGTCGCGCCACCGCCTCGCCCGAAGAAAGCTGGACGGCCAAGCTTTTGGCGAAAGGACCCGAGAAGGTGGCTGAAAAATTCGGCGAAGAGGCCATTGAGGCCATTGTCGAGGCCGTCAAGGGCGACAAAGACCGCCTGACCTTGGAAGCGGCGGATGTGTTGTTTCATTTGTTGGTTATGCTCAAAAGCCGCGATGTTGCCCTTGCAGAGGTCATGGCCGAACTTGAGTGCCGCCAATCCCAGTCCGGCCTTGCCGAAAAAGCCGGTCGCAAAGGCTAATCCAGCTTCTTTCTTGTCCCAAATACCCATACGGAACGGGCCTATCCGGCGCTAAGTCAAGCGTGACGATATCACCCCGGTGTTGAACCCACCCATTCGCAGTTCGCCAAAGAGGCGCTGATATTCAATCTTGGGGCAACGGTTCATGATCACATCCACGCCCCGCGCCCTTGCTTTTTCTGCCGCCTCTTCATGCCAGACGCCGATTTGCATCCAGATGGTTTGCATCTTGGGAAAAAGCTCCAGCGCCTCATCAACAATCGGTAGCACGTGTTCGGATCGGCGAAAGATATCGACCATGTCCACATCGCCCTCAATATCGCCCAAGCTGGCCACAACAGTCTGACCAAAGGCTTGTTTGCCGGCATGGCCAGGATTGACCGGGATCACCTCAAACCCTTTGAGTTTGAGATAACGTGCCACGTAAAAACTGGGACGCACTTCATTCATAGACACCCCCACAACAGCGATACGTTTCGTGCGGGTCAGAATGTCTTTGAGATACCGGTCGGAATACTGTTCGTTCATGAGCGGACCCTAATGCGCACCGCCGACAAAAAAAAGCGCCCGGAGCAAACCGGGCGCCAGTCGCGGAACGAGGGACAGTGAAGTGAAGCACCGAAGTTCCATACCGATGCTTCTGTGTACCATGTAGGTATCCGCCTCAGAATAAAAAGAGGTTGTAAAATACGTGTGAACAGAAGGTTAACTGACGGCAATTTTCTGCCAAATTCAGTCAAAGATATCTTCGACCACATCCCAAAGCTCTTCAAGCATCCGCTTTGCAATTGGTTTGCGCCGCCGTTTTGGGCGTTTGCGGGCAGGCCAGTCGCGCCACTCCCGACGCGCATGATCGGGCACATGCGTAGGGCGTGACTTTCGCTTGTCAGGCTTCGCTATATGCCTTCTTTTTTCTTTTTTATCAGGCTGTTGCGGCATGAATTTCATTTCATGCAACGGTGCGCCACAGGCCCGGCATGTCAACTCATGCAGCCCTTCATCAAAGACCAGCGCAGCTCGGGTGCCACAATAGCTGCAGGTTGCGATTTTGGGGGCCATCAGCTGTCCTTTGATGCTCCGGGTTGGGAAGCATATAGGGCAACCGCCGCAGCATTTGAGACGTTGAGAGACCCAAAAGCGCCCGGAAACGCGATACGCACCAATTTGTCGCAGCTTTCACGGGTTTTCTGCCGAAGGCCCGGCCCTTCGGCCCCAAGGACCAGCGCAACAGGTCTATCAAAAAGTCCTGAAAGCGCGGTTTCAATGGTTTGGTCGGACTCTCCGGCCAGCCCGAGGACGATGTATCCCATGGATTGCAACTGGCCAATCGTGTCGGCCAGATTGCGCACGCGAACATAAGGCTGGCGTTCCAGAGCACCGCTAGCAGTCTTGGCCAAAGCCCCGGTTTCTGGTGCCGAATGATGGCGCGGCGCAATCACCGCACAAGCGCCAAAAACTTCCGCAGACCGAAGAATGGCCCCGACGTTGTGCGGATCAGTCACCCGGTCGAGCATCACAACGCGCGGCGGACGCACCCCATCACCAAGGCAAAGCGTTTCAACCGGACCCCAATCAAGCGGTTTGACCTCAAGGGCAGCCCCCTGATGCACTGATTGCGGATCAAGTGGGGCAGAGAACTTGCGCGGATCGGCCATTTCTGGCTCCAACGCCGCCTCCACAATGGCATCCGCCAGCTTGTCAGCAGCATTTTTCGTCACGACAAGTCGAA
>JBCAZO010000460.1:0-2559 GCA_038532975.1 Pseudomonadota bacterium | reverse complement strand
GAAGGGTTCACTGCCTTTCAAGAGCTGCGTGCAGGGCACGTCGCCCATCCGAAAATCGTCCTTTATCCAGACCCGTAAAACAAAACGCAAACACTGAAAGACACACAGCGCCAAGGCGCTCCAATCGAAAGGCAACCCCTGATGAATATCGACAAGAAGATCGTGGATGATCTTGTCGCCAACGATATCTCTTTTGTCACCACCGTGCCCTGCAAACAGCTGGCCGGTGTGATCGAAGAAGTCGAGAACCGCGACGGCATCTATCACATCCCGTCCAACAAGGAAGATGAGGGCATGGGCCTTTGCGCCGGCGCGCATATGGGCGGCAAGCGTCCGGCGATCATCATGCAAAATACGGCGATTGGCGTGACGATCAACACGCTGGCCACGCTCATTCAGTATTACCACATGCCGCTGCCAATGATCATTTCCTATCGCGGTGAGCTGCGCGAGCCGGTGGCCTGTCAGGTGGAAATGGCGGTGCATACCAAGGCGCTTCTGGCGCAGCTCAACATCCCAACCTACCACTTCCACTGGCAGAAGGATGTCGAGGAGTTCGACAACATCCTGAAATACACTTTCATGTGCAACAAACCC
The DNA here is from genome assembly GCA_038532975.1 of Pseudomonadota bacterium. Lineage (GTDB taxonomy): Bacteria > Pseudomonadota > Alphaproteobacteria > Rhodobacterales > Rhodobacteraceae > Roseovarius. The sequence goes on along the minus strand of JBCAZO010000460.1, from coordinate 1,962 downwards.
GTGGCCATCCTGACCGATGCCAACTTCTGGGGAGGCTATGGCGACCAATGATCCGTTCAGAAATTCTCAAAGAGATTGCCCCGATCCTGCGGGATCAGCTTGTGGTCTGTAATATCGGAATTCCTTCGCAAGAGCTTCATGCGATCGATGACCAGCCGACCAATTTCTACATGCTGGGCACGATGGGCCTGTCCTCGTCGATTGGTCTAGGTCTTGCGCTGGCGCAGGACAAGACCGTGATCTCCATTGACGGCGACGGTTCGGTTCTCACGAACCTTTGCACTCTGCCCACCATCGCGAACAACGTCGCCGACAACTACATCCTGATGATCATCGACAACGGGTCCTATGGCTCGACCGGTGATCAGCCGACCTATACCGGCAAGAAGACGTCTCTGGCAGGCATGGCGCGCGCGGCAGGCTGTGAAAACGTGGTTGAGGTGCAGGACGTCGATACCGGCAAGGCGCTGCAGGCCGCCATCGACAGCAAAAAGATGACCGTGATGGTCGTCAAATGCGACAGCGGCAATGCCAAGATGCCGGTGATCACTATGGATCCTGTTGTTATCAAAGACAGATTTATGAAGGCCGTTCAGGCCTGAGCAAGACCGCCACTCACAAACGGTCTAACCCGCGGCCCCGCGTCGCGGGTTTACTTTTGCGACAGCGCGGTCAGGCGACGCCAGCAAGATGTGATCGTCCAGAGCTCATTGCGTGTCCCACTCATCGGGTAAAAGACGAGCCCCGCCCCGAATATCCCCTGTCTTAGCCCCGCACCACAGCTTACGAAACAATTCGTTTCTCCTGAAATAGGGGGTTTTCAGGACGATTGACTTGTGACATGTGTTCACGCGTGAACACACTTTGAGTCGTTTCGTAATGCTATTGTCACCCGACACCAAACCGAGCCTGGAGGAGGAAGATCAGCTCTTTCGCCTGCTGCGCCAGCTTGATGTCGCACCTGAGGCATCTCAGCGCGCGACAGCGTCTGCGCTCGGCATCTCGCTGGGCCGGCTCAATGCGTTACTGCGGCGGGCTGTCGAGGCTGGTCTCATTAAGATCAGTGAGCGTGACGGCCCGGACAAACGCCAAAGGTTCGCTTATGCGATCACAACCCGTGGAGCGGCCGAAAAAAACCGCCTCACGGATCAGTTTCTAACCCGGAAACTCGCCGAGTATGACGCTCTTCATGCCGAACTGACCGGCACGTCAAGCGGCCTTGTACCCCTCAAACACAGGACAACGATTGTGCAAAGTAACCTCGCCCCCATCCCCGAACTCTATGTCTCTTACGACAGCGCTCAAAAGCTCAAAGTCGAAGCTGCGGACCTGACAAGCTGGGACCTGACCCCGCGGCAGATTTGCGATCTGGAGCTTTTGATGAACGGTGGGTTTAACCCGCTCAAAGGCTTCCTGACCGAGGCTGACTACGACAGCGTGGTCGAAAATATGCGCCTAGCCGATGGTAACCTCTGGCCCATGCCTGTCACACTAGATGTGAGCGAAACCTTTGCAGAGCAGATCGAATTGGGACAGGATATCGCCCTGCGCGATCAGGAAGGCGTGATCCTGGGTACAATGACCGTCACGGATCGCTGGACACCTGACAAGGCTCGTGAGGCGGAGAAGGTCTTTGGCGCGGATGACGACGCACATCCCGCCGTCAACTATCTGCACAATACGGCTGGGTCGGTTTACCTTGGCGGTCCCGTCACCGGCATCCAACAGCCTGTGCATTATGATTTCCGCGCGCGCCGCGATACACCCAATGAACTGCGTGCCTATTTCCGCAAGCTGGGCTGGCGCAAGGTTGTCGCCTTCCAGACCCGCAACCCACTGCACCGCGCGCATCAGGAATTGACCTTCCGCGCCGCGAAAGAGGCGCAGGCCAACCTGCTCATCCACCCCGTGGTCGGCATGACCAAACCGGGCGATGTGGATCATTTCACGCGCGTGCGGTGC
>JBCAZO010000459.1:0-2562 GCA_038532975.1 Pseudomonadota bacterium | reverse complement strand
AAGGGCGCAAAGTGTTCAAAGAGGTCACTTGCCGCGACGCCCTCTTCTTCCATATGCTTCGCAATATGGGCCGAGACTAGCGGCAGCACCTCTTTGAACACTTTGCGCCCTTCCTGCACAAAAAGCATGTCACGGCGGTCTTCCATATGCCCTTCCCGCGTGCGGCGCAGATAGCCGTTGTTGTTGCGGATATTGTTGGAAAACTGCGTGGCGCAACGGGTGGAATGCACGAGGAAATGCGCGCCCCTGGCGTCTTCGGCGCGTTCGATCACAACGGCCGTGCAGACATCGCCAAAGATGAAGTGACAATCCCGGTCACGCCATTCCAGATGGGCCGAGCAAATCTCGGGGCTGACGACAATGGCGCATCGCGCCGAGCCAGAGCGCACCATATCAGCCGCAGCCTGAATACCAAACGTGGCCGAGGAGCAGGCAACATTCATGTCAAAGGCAAAGCCGGATGCGCCCAGAAGCTGCTGAATTTCAATAGCAATCGCAGGATAGGCGCGTTCGTGGTTGGACGCCGCGCAGATGATGAGATCAACCTCAGAGGCCTCACGCCCGGCCTGCACCAGCGCTTTCGAACATGCATCCAGCGCCATTTCGGCCATCATCCCCGGTTCATCATTACGACGCTCCGGCAGATGGGGATGCATCACCGCAGGATCAAGCACACCGGTTTTGTCCAGCACATAGCGCTGTTCGATGCCAGAGGCGCTGACGATGAACTCTGAGGAAGAAGGCTCTTTGGCCGCCACGTCACCGGCTGCGATGGCATCTGCATGCTCGGCGTTGAACCGCTCGGCATAGGCGTTGAAGGCCACGACAAGCTCATCGTTGGTGATGGTCTGATCCGGTGTGAAAACGCCCGTGCCTGTGATCGCTGGCTTGTGCATCGCGCTGCTCCCTAGAGGTGCGCGCCACCTCATCGCAATGGCGCTGCGAGGTCAAGTGTAACGGTGCGGAAGTGGGTTTGCGGACCCCTCTGTCGAGGGCTGGGGTCAAAGGCTCTTTAACTTAGATAGCTCGGTTAACTCGGGATGACTGGTTTGAGCACGTAATCACACTTGGTGTAGGTGCCGCGAACGGCGGCTGCCTAAGATGCACGTTACGACGAAGTGTGCTACGCTTGCCAAATGATGATCTCAGACATCGAGGACTATTTTACAAAGGGTTGCGGGCGCTGCGAGCGCTTCAATACCTCGGAGTGCTCGGCCAAAGCCTGGGAAAAGGGCCTCTCAAGGCTACGCGATATCTGCCTCTCAGCCGATCTGAAGGAGACGGTCAAGTGGGGCCATCCCTGCTACACGCACGCGGACCGCAACATCGTCATCATCGGCGCGTTTCAGGATAATTTCCGGCTTAGCTTCTTCAATGCTGCGCTGATGACGGACCCCCAAGGTATCCTAGAAAAGCAGGGACCAAACACTCAGCACCCGGACATGATCCGCTTCACATCGAACGACGGCCCTGCGGAGAAAGAAGATGTGATCCTCACCTACCTTAGTGAAGCGAAAACCTATGCCGATGCGGGAAAGAAGCCACCGAAAGACGATAGCGCCCTCGATCTCCACGATGAACTTGTCGAAGCCCTCGATGCTGACCCTGAGCTGTCAGAGGCGTTCCAAGCCCTAACGCGAGGGCGGCAGAAGAGCTACGTGATCAACCTCAACGGCGCAAAGAAGCCGGAGACTAAGGTGAACCGCATCGAGAAATTTCGCGACAAGATCATCGAAGGCAAAGGGGCGAACGAGCGGTAAAGCGGACATTGGATGAAAGGGCATCTTCACCCGCAAACCGGCCGCTATATACGCACCTAATTCACCAAATTCGGCGGCGTCTCTCCGTTGAGCGCAGCACGCAAATTCTCCACTGCAATACGGCCCATCTTTTCGCGCACTTCCAGCGTTGACGTGCCCATATGCGGCAAGAGCACAGCGTTGTCCTGCGCGATCAGCGCCTCAGGCACGGTTGGCTCGTTCTCATAGACGTCCAGGCCCGCCCCGGCGATACGGCGGTCTTTAAGGGCGCGGATCAAGGCCGCTTCGTCGATAATATCGCCGCGCGCTATGTTAATGAGATGCGCGGTGGGGGCCATGTGGCCCAAAACCTCATCATTGATCAGGTGATGCGTCTCGGCGCTGGCAGGCACCGCCACAACGGCGAAATCAGCGCACGCCATCAGTTCTTCGAGCGTTTTTACCCGCTCGGCGGGATAGGCGAACTCCTTTTCGCTGCGCGACCAGTAGAGCACCTTCATGTCAAACCCGAAATGACAGCGCTGAGCGATGGCTGAACCGATCCGGCCCATGCCGATAATCCCCACCGTCTTGCCTGTGACATGCGTGCCCAAAAGCTGAGTGGGGTTCCAGCCAGGCCACTCTCCGGCCCGCACCATCCGCTCCCCTTCGCCCGCGCGGCGTGCGCTCATCATGATCAGCGTCATGCCGATATCCGCGGTGGCGTCTGTCACCGCACCGGGCACATTGGTGACCATGACACCGGCACTGCGCGCCGCCTGCAAATCAATATGATTGATACCCACACCGTAATTCGCCAGCA
>JBCAZO010000458.1:0-2562 GCA_038532975.1 Pseudomonadota bacterium | reverse complement strand
CCCCCCCCTTCACTGACCCGCCGCCCACCGCGATCTACACCGAGAGAAACACTCTTTCCCTACACGACCTCGTCCGATCTGTGGCCCCAATCGCCGCAATGCGTCATCAACAAGAATATCGTCGATCCGGTCTTTGGCGCGACAGGCAGGGTGTCATGCATCCACTGTGTCGCGCCAGGTGCGCGCGTTTGAATCGCGGCGCGACGATATTCTTGTTGATGACGCATTGCGGCGATTGGGGCCACATGTTGCGGCAGTTCATGGTGCAGAAGTTGCGCGGTCAGAAAATCCCAAATCATGTGAGACCGTTAACTTCGCGCTCACCGAAGAGCGGCTTAAACGCCATGCGGTGAGAGTGTTGCGGCGACTGTGCGAATCTGGCGCTGTTCTTGCGGTGGGTGTGGGCATGGATAAGGCGGTTGTCGTGCGGGAATATCAATCGGGCGCAAACAGAACCGCCGTGGTGGATCGCGATATTGCCGAGGCTATGGCGCTCAATGCCTGGATTCAATGCGACAGTTCAGGGCGTGTGGCCCGATATCGGGTAACGTCCGCAGGCCGGTCCATGCTGGCGCAGCTCTTGGCCGAACAAGAGAACGCCGCCTTGGGCCTCGCAGATGCTGCTGACGTGAACATACATGCGGAGGGTGACGCCACCAAGCGGGACGCAAAGAAGCGTCAGAAGTTCACCAGCGCTGAGTCCCCCCTGATCTTGCTATCGCGTCGCCGCGACAAGGATGGTGAACGTTTCCTGTCGGACACCCTCGTGCGCGCCGGTGAACGGCTTCGTGAGGATTTTGAGATGGCACAGCTTGGCGATCCCAAAGGCCAGAACTGGGATGCATTTTTGACAGGCGAGCCGAACATTGTGCCCTTGGGCAAAGATGTCAAAACCGTAACGGCGGCACGCGCACGGGTGACAAGCGCGTTACGTGACCTTGGACCCGGGCTAGGGGACATGGCGCTACGCTGTTGTTGTTTTCTGGAAGGGTTGGAAAGCGCCGAGAAAGACATGGGCTGGTCGGCACGGTCGGGCAAGATTGTGCTGCGCATCGCTTTGCAGCGGCTCAAACGGCATTATGACCAGATGGGCGAAGCTGCGGGAATGATGGGATAAATCCCCGCGACGTTTCGGCGTATCGACAAAAAAAGGCCCGCGCTTTAAACGCGGGCCAGACAACTTCTCTACGTCGCACAACTGGTGGGAACTGGTTACGCGCAGCGTCTCCGGTCGGGGAGGTGACTGCAAAACTCGTAAAACCCACCTTGGATGCTTATACATAGCTGAGGTTACCAAACCATTTGCAGGGGAATGATCCGTGCGAGACCTCAAAATACCCGCCGAGCGCCATCCGGAAAAAGCGCATCGACCTGACAATGCGCAACCCAAAAAACCGGACTGGATTCGTGTGAAAGCACCGGTGGGCCGCAAATATCAGGAAACGCACAAGATCATGCGCGAGAACAAACTGGTCACAGTTTGCGAAGAGGCGGGCTGTCCCAATGCCGGGGAATGCTGGAGCCAGGGTCACGCGACGATGATGATCATGGGCGAAATCTGCACGCGCGGCTGTACGTTCTGTAACATCGCGACGGGCAAGCCGCAGGATCTGGATGTATTTGAGCCAGGCCGCGTGGCCGATGCGGTGCAAAAGCTGGGGCTCAATCACGTTGTGGTCACATCCGTGGACCGTGACGATCTGGAAGATGGCGGCGCGGACCACTTTGCGCAAACCATTCGCGCCATCCGGCATCGGTCTCCGGGCACGACAATCGAGATTCTCACGCCGGATTTTCTTAATTGCGCGCCCGATGTGCTCGAGGTGGTTGTCGAGGCGAAACCTGATGTCTTCAACCACAACCTCGAAACCGTGCCGGGGCTTTATCCCGAGGTGCGGCCCGGCGCGCGGTACTTCCACAGCCTGCGACTTTTGCAGCGGGTGAAAGAGATGGACCCGACAATCTTTACCAAATCCGGCATCATGGTTGGGCTTGGCGAAGATCGTCAGGCGGTGCATCAGGTGATGGACGACATGCGCGCGGCGGATATCGATTTTCTGACCATTGGTCAGTATTTGCAGCCCACACCGAAACACCATGCTGTGGACCGGTTTGTGCATCCAGATGAATTCAAGGCCTATGAAAAAGCGGCCTATGGCAAAGGGTTCCACATGGTCTCGGCCACGCCATTGACGCGGTCGTCCTATCACGCCGGGGATGACTTCGCGCGCCTGCGCGAAGCGCGGCTGGCGAAGCTGGGTTAGGGCGTTTCAGCCCAAACGCTTTTCATAGCGCCACACATCGAGGGTGAACGGGCCGTCCTGGGTGTCTAGTTCGACCGGGCGACGGCCCTGATTGACCCAGCCGCATTTTTCGTAGAACCGCATGGCGCGCGAATTGCCCATGGCGCAGGCGAGCCAGGCGTATTCGTGACCAGCCGCCAAAAGCTCTGCCTCGGCGGCTTCGATAAGTGCGCGGGCCACGCCGGTGCCGCGCGCGCGAGCTGAGACATACATTTGATTAAGTTCGTCCTGCTGGTTCATTGCAAAGCCAATCACGTCG
>JBCAZO010000457.1:0-2563 GCA_038532975.1 Pseudomonadota bacterium | reverse complement strand
ACTCCGGCAAACCCAAAGGTGCGCGCCATAAGACCACCCGCGCCATTGAGGAGCTGCTGGAGGGCGAAGCAGAAGGCCTGACCCGCAGAGCCATGGATTTGGCCCTTGAGCAACTCCTCAATGGCGCGGGTGGTCTTATGGCGCGCACCTTTGGGTTTGCCGGGGTTGCCTGCGGCGAACTTCCCGGCTTCGTCTGTGTACGTATTCTCAACGTTTTTACGTGGCATTTGTGCCCTGCCTGTGTGGCCGTTTGGCCTGATATGTACTCACATTGAAGGTATCATAATACCTCACGTGTTGCCACTCTTTTTCTTGGGAAATCGCGCGTTTTTGCTCAATCTGAGCGGCCCTATCTGCAGGAGCGCAGCGCTGTGCTAAGCTGCTTTTGAAAGGCCTGACAATGACACAAGTGCTTAATCACTGGGTGACAGCCGAAGAGATGGTGCGCTCACGCATCTGGCGAGAAGGCTATGAGTCCTATCGGCTTGGCCAGAAACCCGTCTATGGAGCGTATGGGCGCAAAGCGCTGGCTTACGAATACGGACGGCTGGTAGCCGCACACCTGCGTGGGCAGGGACACCAGCTTATTCGGGTGCAAACCACGCGCCCCATGTATGAGCCTTATGTGCCGGTGTTCGTGGATGCGTTGGAGGAAGTATTGGGCGAGAAATAAACCTACTGCTGGAGGGTGTGCGATGGAACAGTGTTTGACTAAATCATGATTGAGAATTAGAACAAATAAAGAACATTACTTTAGATTCGGTGACTGTGCATGGGGTCGCTTAAGCTTCAGAAGCGTTTTTCAGATCATAAGCATAATTCGAAATCGGTTGTGCATACGTTGTCCGAAGCTTTTTCGGTAACAGCGACAGATGCGGCGGTAATGGGTTTTGTTTTAGAGCGTTTACCGAAGAGCAGTGCCCCCCTTCTATGGGTGCAAGACCGTCTCTCTCACAAAGAAGCGGGGCGGCCATACCTTGCGGGAATCGGCCCGGATCGCCTCATTATCATGGTTTCTTTGTCGCGTGCGGCGGATGTGCTTTGGGCAATGGAGGATGGACTAAGATGCAAGGCATTGGGAGCAGTGATTGGCGAGGTCTGGGGCGATCCTGCAGCACTCGACTTCACAGCGACCAAGCGGTTGGCAATACGTTCAGAGGCAGCAGGAGTTCCATGCTGGCTGATCCGGCGTGCAGCCTCCGCAAATCTGAGCGCGGCCCGCGAACGGTGGAGGATATCCTCGTTGCCTTCAACCAATCACCCGCACGATGCACAATCTCCAGGACTACCGCGATGGTCGCTCGATCTGTTCCGTTCGCGCCGCGTCAAGCCGGGCCGATGGGTGGCGACTTATGACCGGGCGGCGGATCGTCTCGATATCACTTCCCCAATTTGCGATGGAACGCTGGCACCGGGTGATGGAACGACAGGGCAACGCGCCACCGGATGATATCCCTATCGTTCTGGTGCGCGAAGGACATCATGGGCCGGTTATCCATGCAGCAAACCGCGCAGCTCGGCTGAACGGGATCCATTTAGGATCACGGGTGGTAGATATGCGTGCCATCTGCCCTGAATTGAAGGTCCAGTATGCTGATCTTGCCGGTGACACGGTTGCGCTGGATCGGTTGGTTCTTTGGGCGCGGCGTTGGTGTCCATGGACTGTGCGGGACGGGCAGGATGGGATAATCCTCGACACCACAGGGTCTGATCATTTGCTAGGCGGTGAGACCGCGATGCTGGTTGAGATAGAAACGCAGCTATCCCGGCTTGGCATAAGCGCACAATTGGCTGTTGCTCCCACTTGGGGGGCCGCCTGGGCGCTGGCGCGTTTCGGGCCGGTGCGGTCCATTTGTAGCGCAGAAGAGATAATACAGAAGCTCAGTGATTTACCGATAAACGGGTTGCGGCTGAACAAAGGGACTGTGCTTTTGTTGCGCCGTCTTGGCCTCAAGACCATCGGTGCGATCATGGATGTCCCTCGTCTGTCATTAACCCGACGATTTGTGAAAGCTCCTTTAGAGGCCAATCCGCTCATGCGGCTCGATCAAGCTTTAGGCAAACTTGCCGAACCAGTGTCCAGCCTAGAAGCCAAGCCGCGTTTCCAAGTGCAAACCCGTTTGGCCGAACCGATAATCGATCCCACTGCTTATCTGCCGGACCTATGCGATAATCTCTGCGAGGGCCTCACAAAAGCAGGGCTGGGATGTCGCAGTTTGCGTCTCACCGTTTATCGAACGGACGGCGATGTGAGCCGGGTGAGCGTGGCAACCTCTGCAACGACCCGCGATCCGACTCACCTTCAAACTCTTTTTCAGGACAAGATCGAACGGATCAATCCGGGCTTTGGCTTTGATCTGATTACGCTTGAGGCGGGTGATGTTGAAGGTATGCAGGAGCGTCAGAACCGACTTGATGGCGGCTCGGATGATGATCTGCATCTGAGCCAATTGATGGATCGGCTTTGTGCGAAATTTGGATCACGTGCCGTAACACAGCCCGTTTTGCGTGAAAGCCATATTCCTGAGCGTGCTGAAATGCGGTTTTCTGCACAAGCAAATGC
>JBCAZO010000456.1:0-2563 GCA_038532975.1 Pseudomonadota bacterium | reverse complement strand
CAGCAGGTTTCAGCAAAGCAGAGGCTGCCTTTGTGACAAAGCCCAAGAACAGGCTCTGCGATCGTTGATGGCAAGAGCACGCAGATGGGTCAGCGGATGACACTCAGCCTTCGGAGGACTCTAGCCCTGCAGGCATGAAAGAACTCAGCGGGGTGATGGCCGAAGTGGCGGTCAGTCCCTTCAGAGAAACCTTCGCGGTTGAGATGCCGATCTGGATTGCTTCGTGCGCGGGAAAGCCTTGATGAATTCCATAGATCAAGCCTGCACAGAACGCATCTCCGGCGCCGAGATTGCTCGCGATCTCGTCAGGATCTAGCGGCGGGATTTCGACAACAAACTCTGATCCGTCGGCACCAATCCAGACGACCCTCTCGACGCTATGAACGACGACGGCCTCTTTCACGTTCAAGTCGCGCAGCGCTCGCGCCATCTCGGTGACTTCGCGGACACCTGCAGCGGGTTCGTGCCCGGAGGCGAACGCGGCTTCGATTTCATTCGCGATCAAGTAGTCGATTTGCGGTGCTGCACTCGTGACGATTTCGCGAAATCTGGGATGGTTAATCGAGACCAGATCCACACATGTGGCCAGTCCCGCCTGCCTCGCACGCTGAAGAACCTTCGCGGCATTTGTCGAACCGCCCTCTGTCTTTTCGTCCAACTCACCCAACAGAGTGAGGTACCCAAGATAAAAGACCCGCGCCGGTGTGTTGCTGAATGTACCGGAAGGAAAGTCGCCCGCGCACAGCGCGTCGTTGGCACCGCCCTGATAAAAGAATGTTCGGCTTTGCCCAGCAACCGACATAACATGGGTGTGCGCTGTCGCGACACCGGGCTTGATGAAAAGCCCGGAGGTCGGAAGCCCGAGGCTGCGACACTCGTCGAGAATAAAGGTACCTTGCGGATCGTCACCAATCGCGCCCATAGGATAAAGCGGCAAACCGGTTTTGAGTTTCGCAAGTGCTGAGATAACATTGGCCGCACCCCCGCCTATGCCGCGCATTTGCCGGCCGATGCGCACCAGTTCGCTCTCGTTGGGCCAACGGTCTATCTCGTGAATCTGGTCCACGATCCAGTTGCCTGCGCAGATTATCCCTGAACGCTGGGTCATTGGGAGGCCGCGATCTTTGCATTTGGTGATATCATGTCGAATAGACCACCTTCTCGACCGTCCGGGCCGTTCCGGCCTGCAGCGCAGCGGTGAGAATTGCGTGGTGGTCAGCCGCTTCGGCGGGCGTGACACAGTGAAACCCGTTGGCGTCACCGCCAGCCAATTCGTCAACAAAGGCGGCCCACATCTGTTGGAGCGCGTCCGGAAAACCAAATTCGAAAATGCCGCCGGTTATCGCAGGGAATAGAGACTGGAAGCCCAGATCTTCGACGTTCCATGACTGTGCCCCACCATCATAGTTCATGAACCGCCACTGGCGCGGGTTCTTGGTGGAGAAACAGACACTTTTGCGCGTACCAAGAACCCGGATGCTCCAAGTATTCGAATGGCCCGGCGCAATGCGCCATGTTTTCAGGACCAACGGAAACCCGCCGCTCGGATCATCTACATGCGCTGTGATTGTTGCGTTATCCCATGTCTCGCACGGAGCTGTGCCCCCCTTCCCGTCTGGCCTCGTGGGGAAACGGTTGACGAGCGCGGCTGAGACGGATGTCGGTTTCCAGCCAAGCCGCAGAGGTACGTGCAGCACATGCATGCCTAGGTCGCCCATACACCCGTACGCCCCGTTCACGTCGACCATACGTTTCCAGTTGATCGGCTTGTCCGGATTCAAGTCGGACGAATGCAGAAACGCAGCTTCGACCTCGATGATCTCGCCCAGATCACCCGAACGAACAAACTCGATCAGCTTTTGTGCTCCGGGAAAAAACGGCATCTCGGAAGAGCACCGAACAAAACGCTCCGGATGTGCGTCAATTGCGGACTGGATTTGGGCATTTGCCTCTGCATCAATGCCAAAGGGCTTTTCGCCAAGAAGGTGCTTTCCCGCCGCCAGGATCTCCGGATAAATCTCGTGGTGCAAGTTGTGCGGAATAGCGCAGTAGACCGCGTCGACCTCGCTGTTGGCCAGGAGTTCGCGATAGTCTTGGGTTATCTGTCTGACCGTCGGTACATTCGAGGCAAACCAGTCGGTGAGCGTCGTATTCAGGTCGCACACGGCCACGATCTCGGGGCGGGCCCGGGTCTCGGCCAAGTGCAACCAACGGGCTGCGGACGAGGCAAATTCGCGCCCCATCAGCCCACACCCGATCACGCCAAATCTGATTGTGCGCGTCACGAGATCATGCCCAAAGCCTTAGGTACTGATGCGCCATCGTGGACAACAGCCATGAGCGCCTTGGTCATGCCGGCCGGGTCCGAATGGTGGATCACGTTGCGGCCATAAACGATCCCTTTGGCCCCCTGCGCCATTAGCGCCGTGGTTCTGTTCAGGATTTCTTCGTCGGGAACCTTTCCGCCACCTCGGACAAGAACCGGAACGCCTTGAGCGATCTCAACGACCCGGTGGTATTCTTCGACGTTATCGCACGGATCAGCCTTGATGATGTCGGCGCC
>JBCAZO010000455.1:0-2570 GCA_038532975.1 Pseudomonadota bacterium | reverse complement strand
TGATCGCAAAGCACCTGAATTTCGATATGGCGTGGTTGGGTGACGAATTTCTCGATAAAAATCCGGTCATCGCCAAAGGAGTTCGCCGCCTCGTTTTTCGAGCTTTGAAACCCCTCGCGCGCTTCCTCGTCATTCCAGGCGATGCGCATCCCCTTGCCGCCACCGCCGGCTGAGGCCTTGATCATCACCGGATAGCCGATTTCATTGGAAATCTTCACCGCCTCATCGGCATTCTCGATCAATCCCATATACCCTGGAACCGTGCTGACCTTGGCCTCCTGGGCGATTTTCTTTGAGGTGATCTTGTCCCCCATCGCCTCTATCGCTGTCTTGGGCGGCCCGATGAAGGGCACGCCAGCCGCTTCCAGCGCTTCGGCGAATTTGGGGTTTTCAGAGAGGAACCCATAACCCGGATGCACCGCTTCGGCGCCGGTTTCCTTGATCGCGGCCATCACCTTGTCGATCACGATGTAGGACTCTGACGCCGGGGGTGGACCGATATGCACCGCCTCATCCGCCATTTTCACATGCAGCGCGTTGCGGTCTGCATCCGAGTAGATGGCAACCGTCGCAATGCCCATCTTGCGCGCCGTCTTGATGACGCGACAGGCAATCTCGCCCCGGTTGGCGATCAGGATCTTCTTAAACATTCACGAGTCCTCTTTTCGTCCCTTGCACCCAACGGCACAAAGGGTTTGGCATAGAAAAAACCGCCCATACGCCAAGGCGCATGAACGGTTTTTCGAAAGATGTCCGGCCTCGCCGAGGAGGCAGGCTCAGATCAGTTGCAGTTGGCGTCTGTAAGCTGGCAATAGGCCACGTTGGCCCCGGCCCCGACAACGGCGCCAGTGACAAGCGAGCCGCCGACCACGGCAGCCGTGCCAACACCGGCAGCACCGCCGATAAGAGCTTGCTCACCGGCTGTGTCACCACAGGCCGCAAGCGTACCGAGCAGCACGAGCGCGCACGGGAAAGATTTTGTAAGTTGCATGTCGATGTGCCTCTATATTTAACGCCGTTAGTCAGCGCATATATCGCCGGTTTTGATCCAGCTTGAACTATATATATGTGCTTTTTGCATTTTTGCGCAAGGGATTGCCGACCATGGGTCGCATTCCGCGCATGCTCAAAAGAATTGGGCGGCCCGTACAAAATAGTACGCGGCCGCCCATTAGGGTAAGGGTAACGGTATAGACGGTGTGTGTTGGCCCATTGGGGGAAGGCCACGTCTATGAGCTTCAACATGACGCCGGATGCGGCCTGCGCCAAGCCTGCTGAACGACAGGGTTCAAAGTCGGCTGTAATTTGCGTATTCCCGCAATCCATAGGCGAAAATATGCTCGTCAAAGGGGTGAAATGCGCGAAATTCACGAAAATTCCCCTTCTTCAAAGGCTTCCGGGAAAGAGGCGCGCGCCAAAGGCACATCCAGAATCAGCAGCGCATCATAGCTTTCGGGGTCAAAGGGGTCCTCTGCGGGACGCACTTCGCGGCCAAAAAGCCAGCTGAGTCGTCCAGCATCCAGATTGCCGCGTTCAAAAGGCTGATCGCCGAAATGTTCCCATAAGGCGCGCATGAATGCCGTATCAGCTTTACGATCTGCTGGCCTGCGGTCACGAAAACGTTCGCGCGCGACCAAAGGGGTCACACCTTTGGGATTTGCACGGCGGATGGTGAATTGGAAGTCAGTGCCCGGAAGGCGCCCGGGAAAGCCGCGGTGTTTCAGCATGATCCACCTCCGCATGTGCGAAGGGTCCGCCGGATCGGTCTCAGGACAGGCCCAAAGGCCCGCCCTGACACAAGGTCAAAAACCTTACTTAAGCTTGCCAGTGTACTCCGGCTCAGTCGAGATCGGCTCTGGGTCAACCACGACAAATTCTTCTTCCTGCTGGGCGCAGGCTGCCACGAAGGCCACGAGGGCCAGAGCCATAAGGCCCTTGATACTGTTCGACATGTTAGTCTCCTGTCTCTGTACATGAACAGACGACACGGCTTGCGCCTCGCCTGCTCGTCTTCCGAGGTATGGTTGGCGTTTTCGCAACCACCCCCCAACATACCGGAGCTATGAATCATTTGATATGCACGCACGCCAAAGCGTTTGGGCTGTGTCTGGAAAGCCTCAAACAGGGTGGGGCATAAGGTTTGAGCCGCAAGATGTTGTGTTTGCATCAGAACAGCTCCAAGATACAGGTGCCGCTTTGCAGCGAAAACGTCTCGAAAATCTGCATCACATTGGGATCAAAACGTCCGAATTCTGACGATTAATCGGCCAGAGATATCACAATCCTGTCGGGTTTCGGGCCCAGTTTGGGGATGCGCGGCAGGGCGTAATCGTTGCACAGATGCTCAAGATCAGCGGTCTGTGTCTCGAAATCCTCCTGCCCGGTAAACTCAGGCGCGACAAAGCGAAACCGGTAGACAAGGCCACTGCCTGGCTGGTCCGAAATCGTTTCCTGCAAATGCGCCTCAAGCCCCGAAGGAAGCGCGATGGGGGCCTCCTCTGCCGCCATCGCGCCCGACGCCGGGTCCGATATCAGGCAAGCCGCCAAAAGCGCCCGCAGATATGCCGCCC
>JBCAZO010000454.1:0-2570 GCA_038532975.1 Pseudomonadota bacterium | reverse complement strand
CCACCCGGCCTTGCAGGTCTTGAGGTGACGGGCGGCCACGTCGCTCCAACCCACTGCAAGCTGGGTGTCGGCATGCAGGATCAGCAACCAATCGCCCTGCGCCGCCGCACAGCCGCGGCGCAGCTGGCCACCCCTCGATGGCGGGCCGGACACAACCTCGGCCCCCCAATCATCGGCAAGCGCGGGCGTTAGGTCCGTTGACCCTCCGTCGCTGACGATGAGATCGCGGATCAGCCCGGTCTCCAAACCCTCGGTCAGCGCCATGAGACAGCCCGGCAGTGCAGCCTCGGCGTTCAATGTCGGAACGATCACAGAGATCGGCGCGCGCATGGCTCCCCCTTCCGCTCGGGCCTCGGATCGCTATATGACCAAGGCGCAACCAAAGGACCAGCCATCAATGACATCCCGCCGCATCCTGCGCCTGTCCGGCAGCGACACGCGCCACTTCCTGCAGGATCTCGTGACGAATGACGTCGACGGCATCGACCAGGGTCTTGTTTACGCAGCCCTGCTGACACCCCAGGGCAAATACATCGCCGATTTCTTTCTGCTGGCGAACGGTGATGATGTGCTGCTCGACGTGGCGGCCGATCTGGCCGGGCCGCTCATGCAACGGCTGTCGATGTACAAGCTGCGGGCCGATGTCGATATCGCCGAGACGGACCTGCAGGTTCATCTCGGCACCGGTGAGACGCCGGCTGACGGTTTTGCCGATCCGCGGCATGCGGCACTGGGCTGGCGAGCCTACCGGGACAAACCGCAGACCGACGCTCCGGACCTGACCGCGTTGCGCATCGCGCACATGATCCCGGAAACAGGCATCGAATTAACGCCTGACACCTTCATCCTCGAAGCCGGGTTTGAACGGCTGAACGGCGTTGATTTCAAGAAAGGCTGCTATGTCGGACAGGAAGTGACTGCCCGCATGAAGCACAAGACCGAGCTGCGCAAAGGGTTGGCCCAGGTCAGCGTGACCGGCGCCGCCCAGCCCGGCACCGAGATCACCAGCAACGGAAAACCCGCGGGCATCCTGCATTCCGTGGCGGGTGATCAGGGCATTGCCTATTTGCGCTTTGACCGGGCTAAGGGCGAAATGCAGGCGGGCAATGCGACGCTCAAGCGGGTGGAATAAGGGACTGGCCATCCCGCCCCTAATCGGTTCGTCGCAGTCACGGATCTGGCATAAGCCGTCTGGCGCGCACGCCTGGTTTGAGGACGCCTGATTAATGAACAAGAACGCACATGTCGGGGACTGTCATCAAACGCCTTCGTCGTCAGATCACGAAAGCGGGGGCTGCCACCAGTCTGCGATGCGCGAATTGAAAGAGCGCGAGGCACCGCATTGGCGGCCGCAGGATCCCTTACCGCCCGGCAAGCCCCTGGCGCTCGACGTCAGAACGCTGTACCCGGCCCGGGTTTTGTAAACACCCGAGATCCGCGACATCGGCTTTCACAGGTTTGATCTGGGTCAGTACGAAAACAAGACCGAAAGCATGCTTCTCAGGGCCGCAAGTTTCCATTCCCTGCATGGTGAAGGATATTCGGTCATGCACTACGCGACCCTCGCGCTGTGCTGGCGAGCCATCGCAAAGGTGCTGACGGGAGTGTACACGACCGCACGGTCTGAGGAGATGCGCAAAGACCTGTCGGCTTTCACGGATTTCTTCTCAACCACCCCGCTTCAATGAATGCAGCTCAGATTCCGTTTTTTCGAGTTCGCTTGCCATGCACTCAATTGCAAACGGCGATGCGAGCATACGAGTTGCTCGCTTCGGACGGCCATCTGCCAACTGGAAAGCGGTCAAAGCAACCTATTGCTCACCTCGACGAGATTGCCAAAGGTGCGGGTCTCGGACAACCCACCAGCGCCCCTGCGTTCGTGTTCTGGCCACACACGGGCCGACAGGATTACTTGTTGAGAAACGTACTGCCCGCTAAACCACGCCGACATGAGACCTGAGGATATCCAAAAGATCAGCCGTGACTTGGCGGAGGGCCGATTTCCCGCCGCCCAGAAACGCGCCAGAAGCCTGGCAAAGCGCGCCCCGAAAGACGCAGCGCTCCAGAACCTCGCTGGTGCCGCGTTTGCCCAAGCCGGCAAACACCGCGAGGCTATTCCCTACTTTCGGGCTGCAACGCGAATTGATGCCCAAAACCCAGAATTCTTGTGCAACTTCATCCTCGCCCTGACAATGAGCGGCGAGACAGCCGTCGCGGAGAGGGTTGTTTCGAAATCGCTGACTGCGATGCCAGAGCTCGCAAGACTTCACTCCTTATGCGCTCAGCAAGGTTGCCTCTCTTGTGGATCAGGGAGTATTGAACGGCGTCGTCGCGAGCGCGACCCAAGCAATTGCGCAGAAACCGAAAAAGTCAGAAGAAACAGTCTTGCTCCATCTGCCCGCCGGCACCGCCTTAATCCGGCTGGGCAAGTCGCAGGAGGCGATGCAGCATTTCGACCTGCTGCATGCGCTTGACGCCAAGGAGCGACGCTATTCCTCAAAGCGGCAATGGGGCGAATTTGCGCGAATCCGGTCCCTGTTTTCGGCTGCACCAGACACAGATTTTGACAC
>JBCAZO010000453.1:0-2571 GCA_038532975.1 Pseudomonadota bacterium | reverse complement strand
ATCTGCCCATGGCCTCAAGTCCAGAGATTTTGACACCAGACAACTGTCAGGTCATTTTCATTGATCACCAGCCACAGATGGCTTTTGGCGTGTCTTCGATCGACCGCCAAACGCTGAAGAACAACACCGTAATGTTGGCCAAGGTCGCCAAGCTTTTCGGCGTGCCCACCACGATCACGACCGTGGAAACGGATGCGTTCTCCGGCTACACATACCCGGAGCTTCTGGAGGTCTTCCCGGAGCATCCCGTGCTTGAGCGCACCTCCATGAACTCATGGGATGACCAGAAAGTCCGCGATGCCTTAGCGAAATCAGGGCACAAGAACGTGATCGTCTCGGGCCTTTGGACGGAAGTTTGCAATAATCTTTTTGCCTTCTCTGCAATGGCCGAAGGCGGTTACCAGATTTTCATGGTCGGTGACGCATCAGGCGGCACGTCGAAAGAGGCGCACGACTACTCGATGGACCGGATGGTTCAAGCTGGCGTCGTACCGATGACAACAGTGCAGACCGCGCTGGAGCTGCAACGCGACTGGGCTCGGCGGGACACTTATGACGGGCTGATGGAGATCTTTCGCGAGCACGCCGGTGCCTACGGCATGGGCATTGATTACGCTTATACCCACGTACACAAGGCGCCACCGCGTATCTCAGGTGGTCCACGGCTTGATCCTATGCCGGCGGCTACTGCCCAAGCTGCGGAATAGGGTTAGCGCGATGTGGGGTCACTAGGTCCTCCCCCCGCCCGTGTCGCCCCCCCTCGGCACGCACTGTGACCCCACCGCGCACCGTTTCTAGATCGCCATGCCGGGCTTCCGTCCTTACGTGGTTGTTTCTCACTAGCCCCCGCAAAGACCCTCGACACCACTTTCTGCAACCGCAGCCAACTCGGTCATCCGCGACCACGATTTGGAGCTCAAAAATGTCTGATGCCCCCGAACTCATCCTAACGAACGGCCACATCACAACTCTTGATCCAACGATGCCCGAGGCCCAGGCACTTGCGGTGGCGAGCGGTAAGATACTCGGCACAGGCATGGATACCGACATCATGCCGCTTGCCAGCAAGCAAACCAAAGTCATTGACTTGGGTGGTCGCCGGGTGATCCCAGGTTTGAACGACAGCCATACCCATCTGATCCGGGGTGGTCTGAGTTACAACATGGAGCTGCGTTGGGAAAACGTGCCCAGCCTCGCTTATGCGTTGCGCATGTTACGCGATCAGGCAGATCGCACCCCTTCACCGCAGTGGGTACGGGTGATCGGTGGGTGGTCGGAGTTTCAGTTCGCTGAACGGCGTATGCCAACGCTGGACGAGATCAATGCCGCCGCCCCGGACACTCCTGTGTTTGTTTTGCATCTCTACGCCCGCGCGCTGCTCAACCGCGCAGCTCTCAACGTGCTCGGCATCACGGCCGAAACTCCGAACCCACCGGGCGGCGTGATAGAAAAGAATGCAAACGGCCAGCCCACCGGAATGCTCATCGCGCAGCCATCGGCGTTGATCCTCTACTCTACACTGTCGCAGGGGCCCACCTTGCCGCTAGACGATCAGATAAATTCCACGCGCCACTACATGCGCGAGATGAACCGCCTTGGGATCACATCTGTCATTGATGCCGGCGGCGGCGGGCAGAACTACCCCGAGGACTATCAGGTGATCCAGCGCCTGCACGACGCGGACCAGCTCACGGTGCGGATTGCCTACAACCTGTTTGCCCAGACACCGGGTCAGGAGCTCAGCGACTATGAGCGCTGGATTGCCATGACGGAACCCGGGGCCGGGTCGGATATGCTGCGCATGAACGGGGCGGGCGAAAACCTGACGTGGTCGGCGGCGGATTTTGAGAACTTTCTGGAACCCAGGCCGGACCCAGCACCTACGATGGAGGGTGAACTCGAAAAGATCGTCGAGCTGCTGGCGACGAAAGAGTGGCCCTTCCGCATACATGCCACCTATGACGAAACCATTGACCGCTTTCTTAGCGTCTTTGAGCGGGTGAACGGCAACACGCCCTTCAAAACCCGATTTATCATCGACCATGCGGAAACCATCTCCGAACGTAATATCGACCGGATAAAAGCGCTCGGAGGGGGCATTGCCACGCAACACCGTATGGCGTTTCAGGGCGAATACTTCGTCGCCCGCTACGGTACCGAAGCCGCGCGCGCGACACCGCCCATCGCAAAGATGCTGGAAGCCGATTTGCCCGTTGGCGGCGGCACGGACGCAACGCGCGTGGCATCCTATGACCCGTGGGTCGCGCTGTTCTGGCTCACGACAGGTCAAACGCTCGGCAAGATGCCGATGTATTCAGAGGACAACGTGCTGAGCCGTGAAGACGCTCTACGCATCTGGACCACGGGCTCTGCGTGGTTCTCGGGCGAGCAAGATGTCAAAGGTCGGCTTGCGCCAGAGATGTATGCGGATTTTGCTGTCCTTTCCGCAGATTACATGAGCGTACCCGCACCGGAGATTTTGGACATCAATGCGGTTTTGACGGTCGTCGGCGGTAAAGTGGTATACGGCGAAGGCGATTTCCGTGACCTGTCACCGCGCCTGCCAACCGC
>JBCAZO010000452.1:0-2583 GCA_038532975.1 Pseudomonadota bacterium | reverse complement strand
CGCCCGATGTACATCGGGCGAGTCAATTTGTAAATTTATTAATTTAAATCAAATACTTAAGTCAATTATTCTCTGTTCACTGCCGAAGGCGGCAATGCCGGAACAGAACGCTGGTGTCGTATGCGTGAAGATGAAATCAGGGAGACCGCGCAGTTGTGCCGGGTCTCCTCTGTATCGTCAGGTTCTTCCAATAGCTGATTGGACACAGCTTTGATCTCCTTAGATTTTTGAAACAAAAAAGGCGGCTACCGGATGGTGCCGCCCTGACAGAAAGGTTCTCGCGAACCTAACCTTGGAGGATGCGCATACTTAGTCCACGCACCCCGCTAGGGCGTTGGTCCATGTATCTCGTTCTGAAAACCGTATTTTCATCGTACACTCCCAGTCTCCGACCATCTACCAGATAAGTGCCTGAATGGACAAGAAAAAATTTTCAAAAAATAATCGTCCAAAACGGTCCTTCGATCTAATGTTGTCAAAGTCAGCTTTGCCCGCCACATAACCAACCTTCGGCAAAAAGTTACCGCTAACGAAATCTTCTTGATTTTCAAATTGGCTGCTTATAACACACCGATCATGAAACTGATGAATCAACAGCTCAATCCATTTATCTAACGGACGTGAAAGCGTCCGAACCATGGGCGCTGGCTGATCGTTTCACACTCCAAATTCACCGTCAGAGTCCATGCACATTCTGTGTGTAACTTAGTATGGCAGAGTACCGCACTTGGACTGCGGCGGTCGCAGGTTCGAATCCTGCCACACGGACGCCTTGGTAGCTCAGTGGTAGAGCGGCGGGTTGAAGGTCCGCGCGACGGTGGTTCGAACCCATCCCGAGGCACCACATAGCCTAGTAGCTCAGTTGGCAGAGCAGCGGGTTGTTACCCCGTGTGTCGCAGGTTCGAGCCCTGCCTAGGCTGCCATTGCCCCTTCGTCTAGCGGCAGGACGCCTGATTTTGCGTCAGGAAACCGAGGTTCGAATCCTTGAGGGGCAACCAACGGCATGGTCAAAAAAACCGTGATCCACAAAGTACATCAACTTGAACCCAAGCCTTTCAACATTCGGCCATTTCGGTACTCAAGGTCTGCTCCCTCGCGAAAACCGCCAATTCAGAAACGCAAACCTCCGGCTCATTCCCGTCACAAGGTCAGGAAAACCCGCCTTCCCAAATGTGCGCCCTCGTGTAGGCTGCCCTCAATAACAAGATTATGGGACAGCTTTTGTTTAAACCGTTTCTCGCCTGGCTCACAGGCAATGCCATCACCACATTTGCGCGGTTCATCACCGCGGTGCGTGCTATTTGGGATGGGGTGGAGCCTGTCCCAGCGCAGCGCGTTTATTTCGCCAATCATACCTCCAATGGGGATTTCATCCTGATCTGGACGGTTCTGCCGCCCAATTTACGCGCGCACACACGACCCGTGGCCGGTGCGGATTACTGGCTCACCTCGCCTTTGCGCACGTTCATTGGCCGGGATGTGTTCAACGCCGTTCTCATCGACCGCAATGCCGAGACGCGGGATCAGGATCCGATGCAACTGATCCTTGAAGGACTGGACACCGGGGCGTCGCTCATCATTTTCCCCGAAGGCACGCGAAACATGACCGATGCACCGCTTTTGCCGTTCAAAAGTGGCATCTTCAACATTTCTTCGGCGCGCCCCAAGGTCGATATGGTCCCGGTCTGGATCGACAACCTGAATGACGTGATGCCCAAGGGCAAGCTGGTGCCGATTCCGCTTCTCTGTACTGTCACCTTTGGCGCACCTATCAGAGCGGAAGCCGGTGAGACGCGTGAGGATTTCCTGAAACGCGCGGAAGCTGCCTTGTTGAACCTTGCCCCCAAAGACAAACAGCCAGACGATGCGGAGGCTGCAGCATGAACGGTATGCACGCAGATTTCCTCACCCTGCTGGCTGGCATCATCGGACTTTTGATCGTGGCCAGCGGCGTGGGCTATGCGCTCAAGCAACGCGTCGCACCCGATGGCAGCAACGCGACCATCGAAAATCTCAATGCGCGTATCCTGGCATGGTGGGGCATGACGGCTTTTCTGGCTATTGCCTTTTTGGCCGGGCGCGGTGGTGTGATCCTGCTCTTCGCCTTTGTCTCCTTTGCCGCCTTGAGAGAATTTGTAACGCTTACTGACCGGCGCCGCGCCGATCACTGGGCGATTGCTGCGGCTTTCTTTGTCATCCTGCCTGCGCAATATGCCCTGATCTGGTGGGAATGGTACGGCATGTGGTCGGTTTTGATCCCGGTTTATGCCTTTCTGATCTTGCCGATCATCGCGGTGCTGCAAAGCGACACCGAAGATTTCCTGATGCGCATTTCGCAAATGCAATGGTCTTTGATGATCTGCGTGTTCTGCGCCAGCCACGTCCCGGCACTGCTCTTCCTCGACATCCCCGATTTCGAAGGCCGCAACGTGCTGCTCATCGCGTTTCTCATCGTGGTGGTACAGCTCTCGGACGTGCTGCAATACACGTGGGGCAAACTCATCGGCCGCCATCCGGTCGCACCCAAGCTTTCACCCTCTAAAACCTGGGAAGGACTGATTGGCGGTGTCGCTTCAGCGACAC
>JBCAZO010000451.1:0-2598 GCA_038532975.1 Pseudomonadota bacterium | reverse complement strand
TGGCCATCCGCCTGCTGGACGGGATCGAGCACCACACCGGCACCTACCTGACCTTCGCCATGATCAACTTGGCGCACACCTACCGGTCATACCTGACGCAGATCGAACCTGATCAGTCGCTGGGCGGTGATATCGCTACAGAATGGTCGGCAACGCCGGATGCGAAAGAGTGGACGTTCAAACTCACGGACAAAGCGTCATTCCACAGCGGTGGCAAAGTCACGGCAAACGACATTCTTGCCTCGATGAACCACCACCGTGGCGAAGGCAACACATCGGCAGCAGCCGCGCTTCTGGCCGATGTGGAAGATATTGTCGACAATGGTGACAACACCGTTACGTTCAAGCTTGGCTCGCCCAACGCGGACCTTCCATGGCTGATGACTGACTATCACCTGGCAATTGTTCCAGCCAATGAAGATGGCTCGGCCAACTGGCAGAGTGGTGACGGCTCGGGACCTTACCAGCTTGTTGAAAACGAGTTTGGTGTGGGGTCGCGCCTTGTTCGTCATGAAGGCTGGCACGGTGAAGGCGCCTATTTTGACGAAGTGCAAATCCTGATCGTCAACGACCCGAACGCGCGCCAGACGGCCGTGATCACCGGGGACGTGGATGCGGCCAGCCAGCTAGAGAACAAGACGCTTGGCTTGCTGTCGCGCAACCCGGACATCAAGATCGACAACGTGGCGTCTGCTGCGGCTGTGACCATGCCGATGCACACCAACACTGCGCCATTTGACAACCCGGATGTGCGCAATGCACTGAAATTGTCGGTGAACCGTGAAGAGTTGATCGAGAAGATTCAGTTTGGTGCAGCAACCATTGGCAATGACTTCCATCATTCGCCAGCGATGCCGTACTTCCCGGAGAGCATTGAGCAGCGTCCTTACGATCCTGATCAGGCCAAAGCTCTGTTGAAGAAAGCAGGCGCCGAAGGTCTTACAGTGAACCTCAGCACAGCGGACTCGGTCACATCTGGTGCGGTTGACGCTGCGGTTCTTTATGCCGAGCACGCCAAGGCGGCTGGGATCACGATCAACGTCGTGCGCGAAGCCAATGACGGCTATTATTCAGACGTCTGGCTGAAGAAGCCATGGTGCATGGTTCAATGGGGCGCTCGCCCAACACCGGACGTTATGTACAGCCTGGCCTATAAAGACGACGCGGCTTGGAACGAGTCGTTCTGGCAGAACGAGCGCTTCAACGTTCTTTTGCGTCAAGGCAAGGCGGAATTGGACGATGCGGTTCGCGCTGAGATCTACACCGAAATGGGTCAGATCGCGCGCGACGACGGTGGCACGGTCATTCCGTACTTCCCGAACTTCGTCTATGCGCGTCGCGGCAACCTGGAGCATTCCGGTGAGTTGGCGGCGAGTTGGCCAATGGACGGGGCCCGCGCAGCACAGCGCTGGTGGTTCGCCTAAAACACTTTGCCCCGGCACCCAGGTGCCGGGGCACGCATTTTGGGCATAGCTTTTTTGGACAAAGCTGTGTCTGATGCAAACAGGGGACAAAATGGACGGGCTTGTTCATAAAGACCTAACAACAAAAATGCTGAGAATCGACAGGCCGCGTGTCGGCGGATGTCAGCACAACAGCAGGAGGGACACATGGGTGACATTGCACGACTCATAGGCCAGCGTCTTGGTCTCGGGTTGATCATTTTGTTGGTTATCTCCGTCATCATCTTCTTTATGGTCGAACTTCTGCCTGGCGATATCGCGCAGGCAGTTCTTGGTCAGGGGGCGACGGAAGAAAACCTTGCAGCACTGCGTAAGGAAATGGGATTGGACCAGCCCGCCATCGTCAGGTATCTGGCCTGGCTCAAGGATGCGTTGGTCCTCGATTTCGGCAGTTCAGTGGTCACCAGGACCCCTGTTACCGAGATTATCGGAGAGCGGTTCATGAATACGCTCTTCCTTGCGGCATATGCTGCGGTGATCGCTGTTCCAGTGGCGATTATCCTGGGCGTACTCGTTGCCCTTCTGCGCAATTCGATCTTCGACAGGGTGGCCAACGTGGCCACGCTGACATCGATCTCGTCGCCTGAGTTTTTCCTCGGCTACATCCTGATCCTCTACTTCTCGGTCAAATGGGGCATGTTCCCGGCGATCTCGAGTTTGAGTGAAGGGATGTCGTTTGGTGAGCTGCTCAACCGAACCTTCCTGCCTGCCCTGACGCTGGTTCTGGTCGTTGTCGCACACATGATGCGCATGACTCGAGCGGCGATCATCAACCTTCTGGCCTCGCCCTATATCGAGATGGCACGCCTGAAAGGCACACCGCCCTGGAAGGTGATTGTGAAACATGCCCTGCCAAATGCCTGGGCGCCGATCATCAACGTTGTGGCGCTGAACCTGGCCTACCTGATCACGGGTGTGGTTCTGGTTGAGGTGGTGTTCGTCTATCCGGGCATCGGCCAGGCGCTTGTGGACGCGGTGAGCAAACGGGACTTCCCGGTTGTGCAGGCCTGCTGTCTGATCTTCGCTGCAACCTTCATCCTGCTCAATCTGGCAGCGGATGTTGGCGCGATCCTCACCAACCCGCGTCTGCGGCATCCGAAGTAAGGGGGTAGAGATATGAGCCTATTCGTTATCG
>JBCAZO010000450.1:0-2604 GCA_038532975.1 Pseudomonadota bacterium | reverse complement strand
AGGTTCCACTCGCCTTGCCTGGTATCAATGTCAGGTCCAGCACCCCGTTGCGCGCCTGTTTGATCAGACCCGCAGAGGCAAAAACGCCAGCGGCGTCCTGCGACTGGATACGAAACGCGCTGCGCCCGTTACGTGGAACAACACGGCCCTCGATAGGTGTGACGCCATTGACGCGGGCGGTGAATTTGCCATCAGGGCCATTGCTCATGTTCAGGTCTGACCTGAACCCGGTCAGCGCAATGCTGTCCGAAACCACCAGCCGGTCCAAAACCAGGGATACCGGGCCGGTCTGTCCTCGTCTGGCGGGCGCACCGCCTTGACCTCCACCACCGTTGATCGACGTTTGCCGCAGGTCAATTTCGCCCCCCAGCACGCGCACTGCCGGAGGTGTGTTTCCGCCCCGCCCGATAAGCTCAACCGGGGCATCAATCCAGTTGCCAGCGCGCACCCGGGTAAAGGAGGCGCGATCAAGCTGGCCGGAGGGCAGCAAGGAGACTGTGCCGCGCGCATCCAATCCAGCTGCATTGAGCGTGATCAGCTCTATGACCGGCGGCTCACCAAGCCGGCCTTCCAACGTGAAACTGCCCGTGCCCCCCTGCGAGAGCGCCCAGTCAATCTGGGGCAGCCGAAGGCCAATGCCTGCAAGATCAGAACTCAGGCGAAAATCACCCGGGTTGTCTTTCTCAAAATCAAGCTCAACTTCTGCCTGTCCCGCGCCCGACACACTTCCGGGCGGCAGGTTTATGCGGAATTCGTCGGTGAACCGCTCGGACAACTCAATCGTGCCACGGACCTTGGCCGCGCCGTTCGCCTCTTCGGCCAGAAGCGCCTCAAATTCGGCATCAAAAGGGACCTGACCGATCAACCCCGGTCCGCTGATCTTGAGAACTTCATGCGTGACGTTGAGGTCGAGCGCATTCGCGCTCAGCACGCGGTCCGGCACAAGAACCTCACTGCGCACATCGCGCAATGTGCCGGCGACATCAAAAAGGACATCTTTGGTTGTCAGTTTGGGCACCATACGAAACTTGAGCAGGCCGGACAGGTTCACACGCCCATCTGCCAATGTGACCGGGCGTCCGGCCTTTTGCATGAAGCGAAATGGCTCTTCGTCCAGCAGAGACAGTGCGCCGGTGATCGTGCTTTCGGTGCGCAAATGCACCTGCGCCGGGGTGCGTTTCAAAGTGACATCAGGGATCTCAAAGCTTGTGCCGGTAATATCAATGCGCCCTCCCTGCGCCGGAGTGATGGAGCCGGATTGTGCAGAAAGCACAAATTGATTGCCGTAAAGCGTGGCGTGCCCCGCCGCGTTCTCGATGATCGGCACGCGTTTGACATATTGCGTGTCGAGCCCTTCGAAATCGAAACCCAGGAAGATATCAGGCTTGTGTTCAGGCAAGGAGCGCAGGGCAAGCTGCACGTTCCGGATGGTGGCCTTGCGCACATTTTCGGCGATCCAGCTGCGCGCGTTCGGCTCAAGCGCCTCGGGCCAAAGTTCCAGCAGTTTCACATCACCAATTTCATCAACCGCGCCATCAAGCGCCACAGTCCATCCATCATCCCCGGCACGCGCCTCGCCAGACATCACGACATTGACGTCCTCATCACTTAATGAAAGCTCGCCCAAGGTCGCCACGAACGGATCCAGGCGCAGACGCATGTCCATGCGTGCGGGGCCAAGGGTTATGGGCTCGGGATATACATCCGCCGGATTAGCCTCGATCCGTTCGAGACCAACCTGAAGCACAATCGCATCTGGAAGGCCCTGCTGAACCCCAATCAGGTTGGCGCGCCCTTCAGCGCTTGTTTTCAGCCATTTGCTATCAACGGACAACTCACTGAAAACGATCTCCTGATTTTCGGGATCATAGGTGAAATAACTGCGCACACCATCGAACGCGATCGGTTTAGTGGCCTCGTTTGGTTTAACCACACCAGCCCCAATCTGCAGCGTTGCGTTGAGAGGCCCAAGCGCACCGTCCTCTTCCACGGCCACGCGCAAGGCGCCTGAAATCGGGGCATCAAGCGCGCTGAGCCACGCCAGCGCAGGCGACTGGCCAGCGATGTCCTTTGCATGCATGTCCTGAAAGTTGAGACCAAGCTCGGCAGCTGTCTCTCCAATCTGGCTGGTATAGTTCATTTCCAACGCCGTGGCGTAATCGCGCCCCCCCAAGAGCACGAAATCCCCGCGCAGGCGCAGATCGGTGTCTTCACGCGTTAACGACAGTCGCCCGCCATCCACGCTCCATGACCGCCCGGCGCGCAAGTCATCATACCGCACCGAGACATTTTCCACGTCAATCAAGGTCAGATCGGCAAAGCCCGGACGCAGCAGCATGGCCTCCATCTCGCCGATCAGTTCACGCAGACTGCTGGCCTCTTCGACCTGTGTTTCCGCCTGGCCGACCGAAAGGCCGACCGCACCGGTATTTTCGCGCCGCAGAGACAGGCGCGCACCGCTGAGCTTAATGTAGCTCGGCTGCACTTCGCCGCGCATAAGCGGCTTTAGCGCCACCTGGCTTTGAATGTCCGACAGGTTGGCAATCGGCAAACCGGTGTCGTCGCGCAGCATCACGTCCCGCGTTTGTGGCTGCGGGACGTGAT
>JBCAZO010000449.1:0-2611 GCA_038532975.1 Pseudomonadota bacterium | reverse complement strand
CTATGCTGCTTTGGCTGGTCGAATGGCAGCGGGAAATCCAAATTGGTGCAGCCATACTTGTAATCACCCTTGGCGTTTACCTTTTGATCAACCGCCGCCATCCAAGGTTTCTGGCACGCGTGCCGCCTTCGCGCCTCACGCTTTGGTCATTCCTTGTCGCCATGGCCCATGGCGCGGGGCTGATGCTTGTCCCAATCTATCTTGGCATCTGTGGTAAACTTGATGCTGGGCATGCCGCCGCCGAAACACTTATCGGAGGCACCCTCACCATTGCCATCTTTGTTGCCGTCATTCACACCACTGCCATGATCCTCTCAGGCGGCGCATTGGCCGTGGGTGTCTATCATTGGCTGGGCCTGAAATTCCTATCAAAGTCCTGGTTCAACCTCGATGTGGTTTGGGCGTTGAGCCTGATCCTCGTGGGTGTTATGGCGCTGATCTTTCAGCACTGACTTGCACTTTCACTGTTCCCCAAATACTCAAATCCAAACGCTATAGCCGGGAACCTCATACCATGCCCAAACACCGCCTTCTGACAGAGTTTGGCATCGGCTCATCGCTGCGCCATCAGGATTACACAGCCGCGGCGCGCCGTGCCTTGCAGGACGCGCTCTGGCGCAACTCAATCAATCTGGCTGAGCTTTTTGGGAAGCCCAAAGAGGCGATGATCATCGATGTGGAAGTCGCTGTGCAACAACCCGAACAAGTGGACTGCGATGCGCTGGCTTCGGTCTTTCCCTACGGCCAGATCAGCGTCATAGCTGTCAAGGGTGGGCTGGATGTGCCGCGACCCGTTGGACTGCCCACGGTGATTGCCAATGCCGCCATCAATGTCAGTCTGATGTTGGAACTGAAGTCATGAGCGATCAAAGATTCATCATCGAAATGGGTATGGGCAATGACCAATATGGCATGGATTACCAAAAGGCCGCCGCACGCGCGATTGAAAGCGCCATTCGTCGCTCTGCTATTCCGATGTACGCTACAACCGGGCTCAGCCACACAGATATGCAGGTGCGGGTTACAATTGGCGTACAGGAACCTGAGAAGATCAACACTGACGCCTTAGTGCAAAACCTACCGCGAGGACGTGCCACGGTTCAGGCTGTGTTTGGCGGGCAGAACATCGTCAATCCCGAAACCGGGGACACTATTGTGGTCGCAACAGCAGCTGTCGAAGCATTTCTGCCCGATCAATCTGGGAATTGGTCCTAAACCTGCGGCATAGGTTTCTTTAACATCCGTCTTGCCGCGCCGCCATTCTGGTCATATATTTTGACCAGTTTACTCGAGCGCGTGATGCCTTTCAAAAAAGTGACCCCCGAAAAACTCTCTTCTGCTGTGACCGCACAGATTGAGAAGCTGATTTTACGCGGCATTCTACGCCCAGGAGAGCGTCTTCCTGCGGAGCGAGAACTCGCAGAACGTATGGGCGTATCCCGCCCTTCCTTGCGCGAAGCGGTCGCCGAGCTTCAGAGCAAGGGCCTGCTGACCAGCAAGGCAGGGTCAGGCATCTATGTGGCCGATGTTCTGGGCAATGCCTTTTCGGATGCGCTTATTGGGCTTTTTGCATCACATGACGAAGCCGTATTTGACTACGTGGCCTTTCGCCGGGACATGGAAGGTCTGGCGGCAGAACGCGCCGCGCGGTTGGCCTCTGACACGGACCTCAAGGTGATTGATGCAATCCACACGAAAATGGAAGCGGCGCACGCGAATTCTAATCCTGAGATCGAAGCTCAGCTCGATGCGGACTTTCATATGGCCATTCTGGAAGCCAGCCACAATGTGATCATGCTACATATGATGCGATCAATGTTTCAGCTGTTGCAGGGCGGGGTGTTTTACAATCGCAAGATCATGTTTCAACAGGGTCACCGGCGCAAAACTCTTTTGGATCAGCACAGCGCCATCAACGCAGCCCTGCAATCGCGCACGCCGGAAGACGCACGCGATGCGGTCATCACGCATCTCGACTATGTTGAGACATGCCTTGCCAACCAGCAGAAATCCGATGCAAACGAAGCCATTGCTCAACAGCGGCTGGAACATGAGCAGTCCCGTTAAGATGTCGTCACTAGACATCTTCAAAAAATTTACCATTTGATAAAATTTTTTCCTGTGAGATACTGACCCCAAGCCTAGCCAACGCCAGGGAGATGGACAGTGACAGAAAATCCTCTCACACCCGGGATCAAACCAGGTCGCCTTGCGCCTGAAGATTACGCAAAGAACTTTGCCGATTTGCATCCACCGCTTGATGCACATGAAGCTTTGGTCGCAGCGGATCGTTGCTATTTTTGCCATGACGCGCCGTGCATCACAG
The DNA here is from genome assembly GCA_038532975.1 of Pseudomonadota bacterium. Taxonomy (GTDB): domain Bacteria; phylum Pseudomonadota; class Alphaproteobacteria; order Rhodobacterales; family Rhodobacteraceae; genus Roseovarius. The sequence goes on along the minus strand of JBCAZO010000449.1, from coordinate 285 downwards.
CCTGCCCCACCGATATCGACATCCCCCTGTTCATCCGACAGATCGCAACCGGCACGCCCGAAGCCGCCGCTGAAACAATCCTTAGCCAGAACATTCTAGGTGGAATGTGCGCACGAGTTTGCCCAACAGAAACGCTCTGTGAAGAGGCCTGTGTGCGCGAGGCGGCAGAGGGCAAACCGGTGCTGATCGGCCAGCTGCAACGCTACGCCACAGACACGATTATGGAAAAAGGCGTGCACCCGTTTTCGCGTGGTAACGCAACGGGCAAAAGAGTGGCCGTCGTCG
>JBCAZO010000448.1:0-2622 GCA_038532975.1 Pseudomonadota bacterium | reverse complement strand
GCCCATGTTGCACCCGCGCGCTGATCTCTTGCGCGCAGTCGGCCCAGGCACGGGCGTGATGCGGCGTTGCGGACAGGCGGCTCAAGACCTGGGGCTCAGCGGGTAGAACTGGCTGTGGCACCTGCCCGGTGGCTCCGGTACGTGCAAGGCGCATAAGGAAAAGGTCAAGCAAATAGAACAGGATATCGCGTTTTTCTTCAGCGCCGCGCGCAGCGGCGACCTCTGCTATCTTGACAGCGCGAGACCGGTCGAGCCGGGGCAATGAGGCAAACAATTCCAGCAACTCTGCATAGGTCCTCAATCCATCGAGATTGTGAAGCCGCACCGCTTCTCCGGCGGACCCGCCCGAGAGTTCCGCCAGCGCCGCAGCATCCGCGCCGGCCTCTATCCCGGCTTGCGCCAGCGCCGATTGCATATCCTGCGCCGATAACGGCATCAGACGCAGATCGCGACAGCGCGAGCGGATGGTTGGCAAAAGCCGGTCGGGTTGATGGCTGACAAGTAGGAAAGTTGTGCGCACCGGTGGCTCTTCAAGCATCTTGAGAAGAGCGTTTGCGGCCTGCACGTTCATCTCATCGGCCACATCAATCAGCACCACACGCCGCCCGCCATCCGTGGCACTCAGGCCAAGAAATCGGTTCAGCTCACGCACATTGTCGGCCACGATTTGATCACGCAACCGGCCCGTTTTTTCATTCACCGCCCGACATATATGAAACAGCCCCGGGTCAGATCCGGCCAGAATGCGCCGCGCGACGGGGTGATCAGATGGAACATCCAAAGTCTCGGGCGCAGGTAGCGCATCGCCAAAAAGCCCCTGCTCATCCGCATCAGGTGTGGCCAGCAGAAACCGCGCCAACCGCCAGGCCAAAGTCGCCTTGCCAATTCCCCGCGGGCCGGAAATGAGCCAGGCGTGATGCAAACGCCCCGAATTGAACGCGTTCAGAAAGGTGGCCTCCGCCGCACCATGGCCAAAAAGCTGTGCCGTCTCACGCGGATGCGGCGCGCCGTCAACGCGGTCGGGCTGTGGGAGGGCGTCTTCGCTCATGCAAGCGTTTTTGTCACAAGGCCCCGGATCTCGCCAGCGATATCCTCAATCGGCCGATTGCCATCAACAACCACAATCCGATCTGAAAACTCCTTGGCCAATTCAAGGAAGCCTTGGCGTATGCGCGCCTGAAGCTCCTCACCAAAGGACTCAAACCGCTCCTCGTCTCCGCCGCGCTCTAAAGCCCGGTCAAGACCGCATTTCGGCTCCATATCAATGAGCAACGTCAGATCGGGATCGCGTTGGATTATCAGATCGTGCAGAACGTCCACCTGATCACGCTGATTGCCGCGCGCGATGCCCTGATACATGCGCGTGCTGTCCACGTAGCGATCACAGATCACAATCGCGCCGCGTTCCAGCGCGGGATCAATCACCCGCTCAAGGTGGTCGCGGCGCGCAGCCGTGAACAGCAAAAGTTCGGTCTCTGGCGACCACCGGTCCTGCGCACCTTCCAGCACCAGTTTACGGATGTCTTCCGCGCCGGGGCTGCCCCCTGGCTCTCGCGTCAGCACAACGTCATGGCCTGCCTCACGCAAATACTCGGCCAGCAGACGCGCCTGAGTGGACTTGCCCGATCCGTCAATGCCTTCGAAAGTGATAAAGCGGCCCGACGCCTGCTCCTCTTCGCTCAAAGCGCCCCCTCGGGCCCCTGTTGCAACCGCGTCAACAAGAGCTGCGCAACAGTTTTCAGCCGGATGGTGAACCCGCCCTTGGCCACGTCATTCGCAGCCACCAGCGGCACCCGCATTTCGGGCAATCCCTCTGGTGCAAAGATAAGTTCAGCCACCTCATCCCCTTTTGAGATCGGCGCACGAACAGGACCTGTGTAAACCACTTCACCGTTGATTTCGTTGCCGCCAAGCACCGGGACAAGCGTCCGAATATCCTCTGTCGTGGTCAGGCCAACCGAGTTCTGCATGCCCATCCAAACATCAGCACGCGCAATTTCCGTACCGGCCTCAACCACATTGGCCTCTGAAAACTGCCGAAAGGCCCAATTCACCAGATTCGCAGATTCCTCAGCCCGTTTAGCTGCACTATCCATACCCGAAATCACGAAAATCACGCGCCGGTCGCCCTGCTTGGCCGATCCCACAAGACCATATCCCGCAGCTTGGGTGTGACCGGTTTTCAAGCCATCAGCCCCGATCCCAGCCTTTAGCAAGGGATTGCGGTTCTGTGTATTTTTCGGTGCCCGACCGTCAAATGCGAACTCTGTCTCGGCAAACATCGGATAATATTCCGGGAAATCCTCGATAATGCGCCGCGCCAGCAGCGCCAGATCCCGCATACTCATCTTGTGATCCGGATGCGGCCAACCGTTGGAGTTGGTGAATGTTGAGTTGGTCATCCCCATCTTCTGCGCGCGCTGCGTCATGAAGCGGGAAAACCCGGCCTCGGTGCCATCAGGGCTGAGTGCCTCAGCGATCACCACACAAGCGTCGTTGCCCGAAAGCACGATGATCCCGCGCAGCAAGTCCTCAACCGTGACTTTGTCAGTCATGTCCGAGACACTCTCAGTGTCGGAGCAAGCCATGAGCTATGGCGGCTCGACCATGTTTCTGGACGAG
>JBCAZO010000447.1:0-2623 GCA_038532975.1 Pseudomonadota bacterium | reverse complement strand
GGGAAGCTCTTCAAGCCTACTTCGAAGTGACCGGCGTAGAGCTAGAGCACCCTGAGCAGCTATATGGCGTAAAGCTATCTGAATATGGTTCCCTGTGTCCCAGCTGCTCAAAACCTTTCCGAACACCACGCGCGAAGTTCTGTGCTAACTGCGGCTATAGATTGCCCGAGGGACAAGTTGCAGGGCCACTAGGAGATCAATCATGAAACCCCGTGAAATCCGCCTTTCCACCACCCCCACCGATGAAGACATCGCGCAACTCCGCCTCGGCGATGTCGTTTATCTCGATGGGTTGATGTACACCGCCCGTGAGGGTGTCTACATGCGTGCGTTAGAGGACAAGGCGAACATCCCGATGGAATTGCCGTCTCAGTCCGCCGCCAATTTCCATTGCTCGCCCGCCGCCCGGATCAACGCTGATGGTTCTTTCGATATGGGTGCTGTCACCGCCACAGCCTCCTTCCGCTTCGCCAAATGGTTGCCAGAATGGATGGACAAGACAGGCGCCAAGCTGATCGTTGGCAAGGGGGGTATGTCGTCCAAGGACTACAAGGAATACTTCGTGCCCAATGGCGCGGTTTATCTCTCGACTGTGGGCTACGGCACCGGCGCTTTGCTGGGTCGGGGCGTGGAAAGCGTCGAGGCGGTGCATTGGAACGAGGAACTGGGTCTCGCGCAGGCCATGTGGGTCATCAAGTGCAACAAGATGGGCCCCTTCATCGTGGCGTCCGACCTCAACGGCGACTGCCTCTTTGAGCGCGAGAATGCCAAGATCGCCGAGAATGTCGCGCGGGTCTATGAGGGGACCAAACCTGCCGTGCTCAAACGTTATGGTGAAAGTGACGACCGCACCGATGAGGTGATCTGAGGCCGATCAGGTGATCTCACTAATCAAGATCCCGACACCCATCAACAAAGTCAGCAGGATGAGCAACCGCCGGAAGCCTGTGTCGCTCAGGCTGCGAAACACCATGATGCCGATCTGTGCGGCCAAAAGCCCGACCGGGATCGTGATCAAAAGGGCTGTGAGTGCGGTGCGGTCATAAGCCCCTTTGAACGCCAAAAGGCAAACCGTCGTGCTGAGGATCGCAACGTTGTAGGGCTGTAAAACCGCGCGTGTCTCAGATTTGGCCCAGGGCCGCAATGACAGCCACATTGAGGGGATGGCGCCCGACACTGATGCGGCACCGCCCAGAACACCGCCGGTCAGTCCGATCCCTGCATCCGCCCAGGGTGTATCACGCGAAAACGCAGGAAGTGCCCGTCGAAACCCGAAATAGACTCCATAAAGAATGAGCAGTCCGGCAATGGCAAATCGCAAACTGCTGGCATCAATCACATCCAGCAACCGCAACCCGATGGGCACGCCCAGAAGTCCCGGAAGCAGAAACCGCAAAAGCCTGCGCGGCTGCGCCAAAATCTGGGACCGGACAATCCAAAGCCCCTGCAATCCAGCCAAGACCGACATCAAAGCCACGATCGCCACGGCTTGGACAGGGTCAAGCACCACAAGGTAAAACCCAAGTGCGAACAAGGCCGTGCCCGTGCCCGACAGTCCGTTGATAAACCCGCCAGCCGTGGCGCCAATGACAAGAAACAGGATGGCCTCTGTGGTCATAGGGTAGATATCGCCGGGCCAGAGCGCTCTGCCGTGATCACCTGCAGCAGGGCGTCGAAAATCGCGTCGATGGCCTTTGTCTTGATCTGGTTCTTTGCGTGGACAAGCCCAAGCGTCCGCGCCGGGGCGTCATCCCCCAGGGCGAGGCGTTTCACCGGCACGGCGTCATGAGGCTGCACCGTCAGGCTGGGCACAATCGAGACGCCAAGATTGGAATAGACCATGCTCGCAATCGCCTCTGGGCTGTCAAGCTCCATCGTCTCGTTGACGCGAAGGCGTTTTGACAAGATCCAGTTGTCGATCAGCGTGCCCAGGACGGCCGTGCGATCAAACCGGATGAAGGGGCGCTCTTGCAAAAGCGCTAGCGGGTCGTCTTCCGGCTCTTCGACGGCTGTAATGAGCTGCATCTGCTCTTTTGCGAGCTCGCGAAACTGCATGCCGACGGGCATCAGATGCGGTTTGGTGATGATCGCCGCATCAAGGTTGCCACGTTCGATATCGGCCAGAAGTTTGCTTGTCAGGCCGGGGCGAATGCGCAACCCAATTTCGGGAAACCGGGTTTTGAGAATGGCCATGGCGCGGGGCGTCAGCCCGGTCAGCGTTGTCCGCAGCGTGCCCAACCGGATCACGCCGCTTAACCCGCCATCATCCAGAAGGGAGGGCACAAGGGTGTCATAATCGGCAATGAGTTTTCGGGCCTTGGCCACAACCTGATGTGCGATTGGGGTGAGTTCCGGTGTTCTGGAGCTACGGTCAAACAAGGCCACGCCAAGATCGGCCTCAAGGGTCTGCATCTGCTGGCTGACGGCGGCATGTGTGACATGCACGACATCCGCCGCGGCGCTGAACGTCTTGGCGTCAGCAATGGCAACCAATGTGCGCAGCAGTCGTATTGTCATGATGCTCCACTTAAACTGAAAGGAAAACTTTCGGTAATTCCATATAGATTGAGGTAATCTATAGCCGATCTTACGGAAAAGTCGCCAGAAAAACACGTGACTTTTG
>JBCAZO010000446.1:0-2631 GCA_038532975.1 Pseudomonadota bacterium | reverse complement strand
GTCAGCCAAATTCAGGGCCCGGCCTCGATGGAGATCCTCGAAGCGGCGGCCAAGGACGGCATTCCATCGCCTTTTGGGTATTTCGGCAGTGCCTGGGTGGATTTTGGAGGTCAGCGGGTGCTGATCACGCGCACGGGATATACCAATGAGCTGGGCTGGGAGTTTTATACCGAGCCGCATCATGATGCCCATGCGCTCTGGGCGCATCTGGAACAGGCGGGTGCGCCACATGGCATGCGGATGTTTGGGCTGGACTCCATGAACATACGACGACTGGAGGCGGGCATCCTGAACGCCAACTCAGATTTTGATGAGACAACAACGCCTTACGACGTGGGGCTGGGTGGCTTTGTCGATATGGACAAGGATGAGTTTATCGGCAAAGCGGCGTTGGAGAAGGCCGACAAACGCCAACGCCTGCACGGCATCCTCTGTCCGGAGGCCACACCGCGCATTCATGGGCGCGTGGAGTGGAACGGCGCGGTCGCCGGGCGCGTGACTGCCGGGGCCTTTTCACCCTATCTGCAAAACGGGATTGGCTATGCGTTGATGGATAGCCCCGAGGCCGGACCCGGCACCGAGGTTAGAATCGAGGGCAATGACGGTCAGATGCATCCCGCGATGCTGGCGGAAACGCCGCTTTATGATAAGGCTTGTGAAATTCCCCGCGGCAAACTGGTGGATATTCCAGAGCGCCCCTAACATCTGCGAAAGCGTGACATGACAGACGGCAACCGACTGGCTGTATGGGCTGGCCTCTTTGCGGGGATGTGCTGGGGCATCTTCTGGCTGCCATTACGGCTGGTCGAGGAGGGCGGGTTTGATGCGCCCTGGGCGATGGCGTTTTTCACCGGCATCCCCGCACTGATATGTTTGCCGCTTGTCTGGGTGCTGCGCGATGACTACCGGCTGGGGCGTGCGCTATTGGGCGGCATTCTAGGGGGCTGTGCCTATGCGCTTTATGCCGCCGCATTGCTTTACACCGATGTGGTGCGGGCAGTTTTGCTGTTTTACCTCATGCCGATCTGGGGTTTCCTGCTCGGCTGGGCATTCCTCGGCGATCGGATGACGTGGTATCGCTGGGCGGCGATTGCGCTGGGTGTGGCGGGCATGATGGTTGTGTTCTCGGACGAGGCCGGATTGCCCCTGCCTCGCGTCTGGGGGGATTGGTTCGGGTTGATCTCGGGCGTGTTCTGGGCGCTGGGATGCACCTTGATCCTGACTGAAAAGCGGGTGCACATCGCGACGCAAGCAACGAATTTCTTTCTCGTCGCGGCGCTTGTGTCTGTTGTTGTGGCACTGGTGTCCACGTCTCAGGGCACGGCGACGCCGCCTCAAGGAGCGGCGGTTGGTGGGGTGCTGATCTGGTTCCTGCCTGTGGCGCTTTTACTCATTATTCCAGGGGGATATGCCTCGATCTATGCGCCATCCAAGCTCAATCCGGGGCTTGTTGGCTTGCTTTTCATGGCAGAGATTGTCGTGGCGGCAGTTTCGGCGGCGATCTGGGCGGGAGAGCCCTTTGGCTGGCGCGAGATGGTGGGCTTGCCGCTCATCCTGCTCGCGGGGTTGATGGAGCCTTTGGCGCTTGGCCTGAGGGCACGCCGCCTTGCGTGATCACGCCTGACCGAGTGCGGCCTGACCCTTGCGGCTATAGGCCTTGGTCATGCGGTCGGCGATCATTGCCAGGATAGCCATGCCAATCCCCGCCACCATGCCCACGCCAAAATCGCCGTTGTTGAGACCGATATAGATTTCCTGTCCCAAATCGCTTGTGCCCACCAAGGCGGTGATGACAAGCATGGCGACCCCGAACATGATTGTCTGGTTGAGGCCCAGCATAAGCTGCGGCAGGGCCAAGGGCAGGCGTACCCGCCAGAGCATTTGCATGCGTGTGCATCCACAGGCGCGTGCGGCTTCGATCACTTGCGGCGACACTCCGCGCAGCCCGTGTTCGGCATAGCGGATGGCGGGCACGATGGAATAGGCCATGATGGCCAGAAGGGCGGTGAAATCCCCCAGTTTGAAGAACATCACAAAGGGAATGAGGATCACAAAGAGCGGCATGGTTTGCAGCGTGTCATTGATGGGCCGCAGAAAGGCCGAGATGGTATCGTTTTCCGAGGCCAGAATGCCAAGAGTGGTGCCAATCAGGAAGGACAGCAGAACGGCGATGCCACAGAGGTAGAAGGACACCATGGTTTCCGGCCAGACGCCTGCGACCATCAGGAACACAAGGCCGATGCCTGTGCCAATGGCCAACCGCGCGCCGCCTGCCTGCCAGGCGAGCAGGACCATGACAGCAGCGACAGACAGCCAGGGCAGGCGGGTGATGCCGAAATAGATGAGAATGGCCGCCAGCGCGATACCAATGGCGAGGTTCATGCGGTCGTGCAGGGCGGTGTAGGCCACGATTCCGGACATCACGACGCCAAAGCCGATTTTCATCGGCGTGGTGAATTCAAAGCCCCAGGAAAACGGGCTGATCGTTTGCTCCAGCCCCGATTTCACGGGCAGCATGATGTAGAAGAGCGCGAAGGTTTTAATCGTCTTGATGGCGGCGGCGTATTCGACCAGCACATAGTTGAAGGCGTCGTTCATCGCCTGTGCTGGGTAGAACTCCCACGCTTGCGG
>JBCAZO010000445.1:0-2632 GCA_038532975.1 Pseudomonadota bacterium | reverse complement strand
CCGGTTTGATGTCGGGGAAGGGCCATCGCCGGTCTGTCATATCAAGAGCTTTCATCCGCAGGATGATCACTATGGCTTGTCGCCGATGCAGGCCGCCGCAAGAGCCGTGGATGTGCATAACTCGGCGGCGCATTGGTCGAAGGCTTTGCTCGATAATGCGGCGCGACCCAGTGGTGCGATTGTCTTTTCCGGCGCGGATGGGCAAGGCACGCTTTCGCATGATCAGTATGACCGACTGGTTAATGAGATGGAGAGCCATCATCAGGGCGCGCGCAATGCGGGGCGACCGATGCTGCTTGAAGGCGGGCTGGACTGGAAGCCGATGGGCTTTTCGCCCTCGGACATGGAGTTCCAGAAAACCAAGGAAAGTGCAGCGCGCGAGATTGCACTGGCCTTTGGGGTGCCGCCGATGTTGCTTGGGATCCCAGGTGATGCGACCTATGCCAATTACCAGGAGGCCAACCGGGCCTTTTACCGGCTGACGGTGCTGCCGCTGGTGGCACGGGTTGCGGCGAGCGTGGCGGATTGGCTGTCGGCTTACTCCGACGATGCGCTGGAGTTACGTCCCGATCTGGATCAGGTGCCTGCGCTTTCGGCGGAGCGGGATGCGCAATGGGCGCGCGTTACAGCCGCGACCTTCCTGAGCGATGCAGAGAAGCGTGCTTTACTTGGCCTGGCGGCTGTGGAGACAGGCGTATGAACCCGGATGAACCAGGCAAGGACCTTGATGGGCTTTACGCCTCTTTTGACGGCACGCAGGCCATGTTCCGGCATGTGGAACGGCGCTTGACCTCGCTGGAGTTGAGTGTGGCGGCGATGGAGACAGAGCGCGCTGTGAGCGAGGAAAAGCAGAAGTTCATGGAGGCACGTTTTAACCAGATCGACCGTCGGCTTGAAAAAATTGACGGTCATATCTCTCGGCTGGTCTGGTTGATTATCGCGGCCATTCTGGGTGGCTTCATGTCCTTTGTTATGCAGGGGAGTATGCTTGGTGTTTAAGTTCACGAATTTGTCGAGCAGCCTGCTGGTTGTGGGAATGTCGCTTGCGTTGACACCAGCGTTTTTTGCGGCCGGCCCGGCATTGGAGGCGCACTGGTTTCCTGTGGTGAGGGATGTGGAGTTAAGCCATGACGAGGAGACCCGCGAAGGCACGAGTTTTTACGTGCGGTTCCGCAAGGTGCGTCAATGCGAGTTCCTCGCGCTGGTTTGGTACGCGGGGCCAGTGCGGCTGAGCGTGGATTTCGAGCCTCATGCCGAGGATGTTCCCAGAACACGCCCTATTGGCGACCAGTACAGCGGACCATGGCTGGTGCGTGATCTTCGGGGGATCGAAGGCAGCCGGGCACATGTCTATCACCGGTGTCATCCGCTTTGGACGACGATCACCACATTTTACGAAGACTAAGCGTCCACTGATGTGTGGACGAAAGGAGCAGCAGATGCAGACCGAGACCGGACTGGAACGCAAGTTTTGCCGATTTGACGAGGACCTGGCGGTGATTGATGGCACGCATATCGAAGGTTATGCCAGCTATTTTGGCCGCAAGGATCGCGGCGGCGACGTGGTTGAGCGTGGGGCTTATGTCGGGGCGTTGCGGCGGCTTGCCGAGGAGATTTAGAGCATGGCAACGGTAATTCTCTCGGCGGCGGGCGCGGCCATTGGCGGTGGTTTGGGCGGCTCGGTTCTTGGGCTTTCCATGGCAGCAGTGGGCCGTTTTGCGGGAGCTGTCATCGGTCGGTCCATTGACCAAAGGCTCATGGGGCAGGGATCGGATACGGTTGAGACCGGGCGCGTGAACCGCCTGCGCCTCACGGGGACTGGTGAAGGGGAAACCATCTCGCAGGTCTATGGCCGCACGCGTGTGGCGGGGCAGGTGATTTGGGCCACCGAATTTCTGGAAACCGTACGCGAATCTGGTGGTGGTGGAGGCAAGGGTGCGCCCAGCCGCCCCAAGACTCGCAGCTATTCCTATTCCGTGAGCCTGGCGATTGCGCTTTGTGAGGGGGCGATCACGCGTGTGGGCCGTATCTGGGCTGATGGGCTGGAAGTGCCGCGTGAGGATGTGACCCTGCGGGTCTACACCGGCTCCCGCGATCAACTGCCGGACCCCAAGATTGAAGCGGTGGAGGGGGTCGGCACAGTGCCTGCCTACCGCGGCACGGCCTATGTGGTGATCGAGGATCTGGACCTGACCCCCTATGGCGGGCGCGTGCCGCAATTCAGCTTTGAGGTAAGCCGCCCGGCGCAGGAGGGTGTTAACGCCGCAGAAGGCGATCTGGTGCAGGCGGTGCGCGGTGTCGCGCTTTTACCGGGCAGCGGGGAATACGCGCTGGCGACGACTGTGGCCAACATGAATTATGGCTATGGCGCGCGTCGCGCTGTCAACGCAAACAGCCCGTCCGGCAAGAGCGATTTCGCGACTTCGCTGGATCACCTGACCGGCGAGTTGCCACATGCAAGGGCCACATCTCTGGTCGTGAGCTGGTTTGGTGATGATCTGCGCTGCGGCGACTGCACGATCCGGCCCAAGGTGGAACAAAAGACCCATGATGCAGGCAATATGCGCTGGCGCGTGTCTGGATTGAGCCGGGCGCAAGCTGAGGCAGTGCCTGAGGATGGTGCAGGTCAACC
>JBCAZO010000444.1:0-2641 GCA_038532975.1 Pseudomonadota bacterium | reverse complement strand
CTTTACCTGTTTCAGAATGACAGCGGCCTGCGCGGCAATAATGGGTTGTCGGGTCTGCAAAACCTGCCAGGACTGGACGCCGTACCGCAGTCCAAAGTGTCGATCTGGTTCTTCTGGGCATCCGCTTTTGCGCTTGGCACCGCCTACCTGCTTTGCACATGGCTTGTGTCGGGCAAGTTTGGCTCGGTGCTACGCGCCATTCGCGATGACGAAACGCGGGTGCGGTTTCTGGGATATTCGGTCGAAGCCTACAAGCTTTTCATTTTCACATTCACTGCCATCATCGCGGGCATCGCAGGGGCGATCTACTATCCGCAAGCTGGCATTGTGAACCCGGCTGAACTTGCGCCCATCGCCTCGATCTATCTTGCGGTCTGGGTCGCAATTGGCGGGCGTGGCTGGCTTTATGGGGCTGTCATCGGCGCAGCTTTGGTATCTTTGCTCTCCACATGGTTCACTGGCGGGCAGGCCCCCGATATCCGGCTGGGAGCATATACGATCAGCTGGGTCGACTGGTGGACTGTTCTTTTGGGTCTGTCTTTCGTCTGCGTCACCCTTTTTGCACCGCGCGGCATTGGCGGGCTGTTTGATCACCTTGCAAATCTGCGTCCGCCCAAACGCCGCGGGGCACCGTTGGGTCCGGATTCAGGCGCCCTACGCGAGAAGGAAGCAGACCAATGAGTCAGCTTTTGGAAGTTTCCGGCGTGTCGGTTTCATTCGACGGGTTCAAGGCTATCAACAACCTCACCTTTCAAATTGGCACAGCAGAAATGCGCGCAGTGATAGGCCCGAACGGCGCTGGCAAAACGACCTTTATGGACATTGTCACAGGCAAGACCAAACCAGATGAGGGAACCGTATTGTGGGGTGAAAAATCGCAATCGCTGCTGTCTATGAACGAAAGCCAGATTGCGCAGGCTGGTATTGGCCGAAAATTTCAACGCCCGACGGTGTTCGAAGATCAGACCGTTGCGGACAACTTGATGCTCGCCCTGAAGAAGCACCGCAGTCCGCTGGCCGTCTTGTTCTTCCGGCCTGGTCGCGAGGACCACGAACGCATTGCCGAACTGGCCCGGGAAATCGGCTTGAGTGCCGCGCTTGACCGCAAGGCAGGAGAACTAAGTCACGGACAGAAACAATGGCTTGAGATCGGCATGCTACTGGCTCAGGAACCAAAGCTTCTTCTGGTCGACGAACCTGCCGCGGGTATGACGCCCGCTGAGCGGGAACACACCACTGAAATTCTTGTCGAAGCGGCCAAGAACCGCGCGGTCGTTGTGGTTGAACATGATATGGAATTCGTGCGCCGGTTGGATTGCAAGGTGACGGTTCTGCACGAGGGATCGGTTCTGGCCGAAGGGTCAATTGACCATGTTACATCAAACGACGAGGTGATTGAGGTGTATCTTGGCCGGTAGTCTCTTGCAGATAAGTGACCTTACGCTTCACTACGGTGGCAGTCAGATCCTGTATGGCGTTGACATTGAAGCACAAAAAGGCGCTGTGACCTGCGTGATGGGCACCAATGGAGTTGGAAAAACCAGTCTGCTCAAGGCCATATCAGGAACGCATCCGCGCAGCGGAGGTAAATATGTTCTTGATAGGGAGGAGATCGGCAAAACCAGTGCGCATTATCTGGCACAAAGGGGCGTGTCCTATGTCCCGCAGGGACGCGAGATTTTCCCCTATCTCACGGTGAAGGAAAACCTCGAAACCGGCTTTGCCGCCTTGCCCAAAGCGACGCGGAAAATACCAGACGAGATATTCGACTTGTTCCCGATCCTCAGCGATTTTCTTGGCAGACGCGGCGGCGACCTGTCCGGAGGGCAACAACAGCAGCTTGCAATTGCCCGTGCCCTGGTGACACGCCCTAAACTGCTTTTGCTGGATGAACCTACAGAGGGAATTCAACCCAGTGTTATCAAGCAGATCGGTGACGTGATTAGGGCGCTGAAACACTCCAATGAGATTGCAATTGTTTTGGTGGAACAGTTTTTTGATTTCGCATTCGAACTTGGAGACACGTTTCTGGTTTTGGAACGCGGTGCGCCGACTTTTCAGGGACAAAAGAAAGATGTCACACGCGAGACGTTGTTAAACGCTGTTTCGCTCGACGCATAATCTACGTGCGCACATGGATCGGCTTGGTGTTCTGTAATGATGCTCAGAAGTTTAGACACCAGAAGGCACTTGTGGCCAATGTCCGAATTTCCGAGTGTAAGCGCTCGAAATGACCAGTTTCACAATGCTGTTTGCGTTTGATTTTAGGTTTAAACCCTAAGCAGACATCGGTTCGTATACAACATCGACTGACCGATTGTATCTGTCGCTGCTTTTCAGAATGCCCTCCTACCCACTGCGGCGAATGTTTATAACTGCTTTAGTGGTGCTAAACACTGGCTTTAAGTTCCAAATTTTGACGCTTACTTGTGCGAAGCGCCTAAAAAACAGCCGTCAATATGACAGAGCATTTTTTAAAGTAAGAAATCCGGCGTTTTGCTTCTAGGAGCTTAATATGCTCAAATAATGGTTCGCAGCACCCAAGAGGAGCGCATGACCGACTCTGAAATATTTGATGAAATGTTGGGCACAGATACGCAGGTTCGTGCGCCCTACGCGCAGTTTAACGAGTGGTTTTGTC
>JBCAZO010000443.1:0-2641 GCA_038532975.1 Pseudomonadota bacterium | reverse complement strand
GATCAAGCCGTGCCACCAAACGGTCAATCGCGCACCTGAATACAGCGCCGCTTTGGCCATCTGGATCTCGCGAATGTCACGGTTGGTCACGGTAATCACCGGGCCACCCTCGGCACTGCCATCCCAGACCATGTAGGAATAAGTACGGCCATCAAGGAAACACCGCGAGGTGCCGGTCTGCTCTGGCGAACCAATCAAACCCGGACCATCGAGAATGCCATTGAGGCGCATCTCAGCCACCATTTCGATGATGCCTGAGCCACAGATGCCCGTAATCCCTGTGGCCTCTGTCGCCTCTGTGAAACCCTCTTCGTCAGACCACAGGTCGCATCCGATCACCTTGAAGCGCACATCCTTGGTGGACGGGTCAATCTCAACGCGTTCGATTGCACCGGGTGCGGCCCTTTGTCCGGAACTGATCTGCGCCCCTTCAAAGGCCGGTCCAGTGGGCGACGAGCAGGCCAGAACCTTGTCGGCATTGCCCAGCAGGATCTCGGCATTGGTGCCCACATCGACGACCAGAACAAGATCCTTGGATTTGTCAGGGGCTTCGGACAAGGCCACGGCAGCCGCGTCGGCTCCGACATGTCCTGCGATACAAGGCAGGATGTACACTCCAGCGTGCGGATGAATCTCAAGATCAAGCTCACGCGCAAAGAGGTTCAGGGCGGATGATGTCCCAAGGGCAAACGGCGCCTGGCCCAGCTCAAAAGGATCAATCCCGAGAAACAAATGATGCATAACCGGATTGCAGACAAAAACCGCATCCATGATCAGCGTCTTGTCAATTTCGGCCTCTTGGGAAATCTGGTCGAAAAGCGCGTTCATTCCCTCGCGGACAGCCGCAGTCATTTCTGCCGCCCCGCCTGAGTTCATCATCGAGTAGCTGACGCGGCTCATCAAATCTTCGCCAAAGCGGATTTGCGGGTTCATGATGCCCGATGAGGCCACGACCTCCCCACTGGCCAGATTACACAAATGCGCGGCGATAGTTGTCGAGCCGAGATCCACCGCCAGACCATAAATTCCGCCTTCATAAAACCCTGGCCAGACATGCATGATCCTGGGCGATTGGCCTTCACTTTGCTGCTGCACAGCGACCGTGACCTTCCACTCACCTTTGCGCAGGATGGGTTGCAGGCCGTGCAGAACGCCGAGATCGGCCGAGGCGCCGGTGATCTGCCATTGCTCTTCGAGGGCCTTTGCCAAGCGTTCCAGATCACCCGATGGTTCATGCATGTCGGGCTGATCCACCTCGACAAAGTAAAGCCGCACCGACGGGTTCATAACGATGTCGCGTGCTTCGGCGCGTTTGCGCACAACCTGTTTGTGCACCTGGCTTTCAGGAGGCACGTCGATGACCACGTCGCCCATAACCTGTGCCTGGCATCCCAGACGCCGCCCGGATTTCAGCCCGCGTTTTTCATCATAGCGTGCCTCGACGCTGTTCCACTCCGAGAGCGCGTTGTCAGCCACGGTCACGCCATGCTTGGGAAATTCACCATAGCTTGGCGTGATCTGGCACTTACTGCAAATCCCGCGCCCACCGCAAACCGAGTCGAGATCAACACCCAACTGACGCGCCGCCGTCAGGATCGGCGTCCCCACTGGAAACCGCCCGCGCTTGCCCGAAGGCGTGAACACCACAAGAGGATCAGACTCGCTCATTTTCTAAAGACCTTTGGCCAAAAAGGTTAGGTTAGCTTCGCAGCACCTTAGTCTGTTCCAGTATATGCGAAAGACCGCAACCGGCATAATCTGACACGCTGGCGTCATCATATTATACCTCTGGCGTAAGACGCTGAGGGCAGACTCAGGCCCCCTCGTCCAGCGCTATTGAAAAAATCTCAGGAAGCAGCATTCGGTCTTTCCAAATAGAGATCCGGTGTCTGAAGTTTTCTGGTAGTGTGACTTGGCTTACAGAAGCAGCAATGACATCTTTGCCAGCTGCCATGAACTCAAAATCGTAAGCACCGTTTGGCAATTTTAAGAATCTTTCTGCGCTTCCCTTGCGCATCCGCCAGATTGAGCGACCAGGATTGCTGTCCGGGCTAAAGAGAAGGAATACGTTCTCACCATCAAACGCGACATACTCAACATGTCGCCGGATAGTCTCAAGCTCCAAATCAAACACATGATGAAGAGGATCGACGCTTTCAGAGCTGGCAATAAAAACGGACCTCAATGTCCGAGCAATTCTATCTCCCTCCTCATAGGACAGGTAAAGTTCCTTTGCTTTGTCGAGTAAATCATGTGTTCGAAAATCTATGTCGTCACTAGGATCAATACCTAGGTCTTTAGCCAGTGCATCGTTGTAGAGGCGTTCATTCATGGCTCTTGCGGAAAAGCTTGCTTTTAAATGTGCTCTAAAAATCACTTCCGTGTCGGTAGCACCGAACGGAATTAGCGATCCGAACAAAGCTGCACCCAAAAAAGGTATGCCTGTATTTTCGCTAATTGGCACGTTGGGAAGAAACGGTTTTTCTCTATCCACGGCAGTCTTTTGGAAAATCGATGCAAGTGATGTTGTGTTTGTCAGCCACAGAGAATCCCCACGCGGCATAACCGAAAAATAAACCGTGCCATCAGGTCCTTCGATTGGATACCATCTAAACAGGCGCACATCCTGCGAGGTAAGTTG
>JBCAZO010000442.1:0-2649 GCA_038532975.1 Pseudomonadota bacterium | reverse complement strand
TCAGGTTAGCGGTTTTCAAATGCCGGGCAAGTCTTTGCGCGCTCTCATCGGATGTGTCACGCACCAGAAGATAATAGCCATAGGCAGGCCGCGCAGACGTGGGCAGGGGCCGGATCAACCTGCCGCTGGCAAGGTCCTGATCCATCAAGGGACCCCAACCCAAGGCGACGCCAAGCCCCGCGCGCGCAGCGTCCAGAAGCGCCATGTAGCTGTTGGTGCGCAAAAGGGTCCGGGCCCGCGCCGGGTCCAGCCCCGCCTCGGTGAGCCAGATGCCCCAGTTGATCCAGTTCCAATGGATATAGTCGAGGTCGATAAGTTCGGCCTCCAGCAGGTCGGGAAGTGTGCGGATCGGATGTCTGGCCATGTAAGTGGGCGCACAGACGGGATAAATCTCATCCGGAAACAGCAACTCGGCGGTAAATCCCGGCCAGGTGCCATCGCCGTGAAGGATAGCCACATCAGAGTTCAACACCTCGTCTTGCTGGTCTGAAACGGTCAGGTCCACCGCCAATCCATGTGCCCCCAGCAGAAAGCTTTCCAGCCGAGGCATCAGCCAGAGCTGGGCGATGGAGGTGTCCGCCGAAAGTCGCACGATGGGCCGTGTTTCGCGCTGGCGCAGGGAATGGGTGGCTGAGGTGAGATGTTGCAGCGCAACACTCACCCCGTTGAGCAACTCGCGCCCTTCGGGTGTGAGCGTGATGGCGCGGTGGCCGCGGTCAAAGAGCTTGGTGTCCAGCAAGTCTTCGAGCTTGCGCACGCGTTGCGAGATGGCAGATTGCGTGACCGACAGCTCTTCGGCGGCGCGCGTAAAACTGCCGAGCCGAGCCGAGGCCTCAAACGGTTCCAGCAGGTCCAGCGGCGGGGTGGGTGGTTTTCGCATAAGAAATTCTTGGCCAAATGACGTAGAAAAGAGCGTTTGCCATGATTTCAGGTAATATGGTGATCTGTCAACACGCGCCAACAGGAGGATGCCATGACCCTTCCGATTCTCAACCTGATGCCGGGTGATTTGCCGTTTCGGGCTGATCCCAGCGACAGCTACACATTGCCTGCCAGATTCTATCATGACCCGGCGATCTGGGAGCATGAGAAACAAGCGATATTCTATCGCAGCTGGTATTATGCGGGCCACGTCAGCCAGGTGGCCGAGCCAGGGGCGTTTCTCACGGTGCGCATTCATGAGCAAAACGTCTTTGTCGCAAGGACGCGGCAGCGGGATCTTAAGGCGTTTTACAATGTCTGCCCGCATCGGGGGCATGAGCTTGTCTCGGGGACAGGGCGTAAAAACGTGATAACCTGCCCCTATCACGCCTGGGCGTTTGATTTTGACGGCACGTTGAAATCGGCGCGGAATACCGAGACCGTCAAGGGCTTCGACAAATCGCAGTTCTCGCTCAAGGAAGTGCGGGTCGAGGTGTTTTGCGGGCTGGTGTTGGTCAACCTGGATGCTGACGCCATGCCATTCGCCGAGCAAATGGGCGATCTGGAGTCTGAAATTCGTCATTATGTACCATCTGTGGATGATCTTCAGTTTGCGCAGCGGGACACCTATGAGGTCGAGGCGAACTGGAAGGTGCTCGTGGACAACTTCCTTGAATGCTACCACTGTCATCCGGCGCATAAGGATTTCGTCGATCTGGTGGATATGGGCAGCTACCGCACGATCACGTCGAAATACTATTCCAGCCAATGCGCAGGCAATCCCAAGTCGCTCAGCAATCGGGCCTATTCCTTCAAGCCCGGCGATGTCGATTTTGGCTATGCCGGATGGTATGTTTGGCCGAATTTCACGATCTGGGCCTATCCCGGAGAGGCGAATCTCTCGGTGCTGCAGATGAACCCGAGCGCGCCTGAGCGATGCGTGGAGTTTCAGGACTGGTTTGTGAAAGACGGCAAAGTCACAGACCAGCTGCGCGATGCGATCAACTATCAGATCGACGTGCTGCAGCCCGAGGACATTGGCCTCTGCGAAAGCGTGCAAAAAGGTTTGAAATCAAGCGGGTATAATCAGGGCCGGTTCGTGGTGGACGCGGGTAAAACCGAATTGAGCGAACATGCGGTGCATCATTTTCAAAATCTGGTGGCCGAAGCGCTGGGGGCCAATCTGGACCCGGAGACAGTCACATGATCTCCAGCGATGGCAAGACCCGTGACCTGATCACCTCCCGCCCCGGGTCGGGGTGGGATTTTAATATGCACCGGCATGTATATCACGATCTGGAGGCCAAACATGGCCCGCATTACACGGTCTACAACCGCCGGTTCATGTGCGTTTACATGGATGATCTGGACACGGATGAGGGCTATTGGCTGCTGCGCACCAAGGCGGCATGCCTGCATACCGGGGAATGGCCTATCGAGATTGTAGGCCCCGATGCGACCAAGCTGATGGACCTGCTTTTTGTGAACAACGTGGCCAAGGTCAAGGTCGGGCGCTGTGGTTATGGGATCGCATGTTTCGATGATGGCGGGCTGCTTGTCGATGGCGTTTTCGCCCGGCTAGAGGAAAACCGATACTGGTATGTGCAGGCCGATGGCGATTTCATTAACTGGGCCCGTGCCCGTGCCCATGCCAAGGACATGGATGTGCAGATCATCGGCACCTATATCAATGTGAGCCATATTCAGGGCCCGGCATCGATGGTGATC
>JBCAZO010000441.1:0-2651 GCA_038532975.1 Pseudomonadota bacterium | reverse complement strand
GTGAATCAGGCGCCGATGCTGTTTGACTGCGTGTCCGCGAAATCCGCCCTTCTTATCGACGGGGCGTCTTTTGCCCAGGATGGAACAGTGACCAATGCCGATTGGCAGCCCATGCCACCCGATGATCCAATCCTGAAACTCGTGTGCGAGACCTGACATGTTCACCCGTCTCAGCCTTCGCCTGCGCATCTTCCTGTTCTTCTGCCTCTTGGCACTGGGGGCGGCGGCGCTGGCGGGCGGGGCGCTTTATTTTGGCTGGGCGCGCTCTGAGGCCGTGCTTCCGGGCGCACCGTTCATAACCGCACTTGTCGCGTTCGCCTTTCTAAACACTGCGCTGGTCTTAGCAATCTGGCTCTTGTTCGATGAAAATGTCGCCAAGCCAATTGATAAACTCGCGTCTGAACTGCGTCTTCGCGCACATTCAGGTGTCGACAAGGAAGTTGAAACCGACGTCGCCAAATACCTTGGTGATCTCGCCCCTGCCGCCAATGCGGTTTCGGCGACGCTGAACACAAATGTTGTGGATACGGCCGCGCAGGTTGCCCGTGAAACCGAACGCCTTCAGGCGGAAACCGCGCGACTTACCGCGCTTTTAACAGAGATCCCGCTCGCAACGATCCTGGTGAACCCGGCAAATGAAATTGTGCTTTACGATGGTCAGGCCGCCGAAGTGCTTGCACAGATTGCCTGTCCCCGGCTCAAGGCCCCGCTGACCGACTATTTCGATGCCAATAGCCTAGCCGCGGCGCAGACGAAACTGAACGAGACACACACCGAGTTCACCACTCGGCTGGAAGATATTACCGGCACGAAATCCTTTGGGGTGCGTCTGAAACCTCTGGAAGGCAGCGGTTACATGCTCATCCTTGATGCGGAAACAGCGACCAACCGTCCACACAAACCCCGTCCTCTTGTTTATGATTTTGGCCTTCTGGAAACCAGCCAGACGACTGACATTATGGACATGCATCTGAAATCGCTGTGTTTCGTCGCCTTCGACACCGAAACGACGGGTCTGTCTCCTGAGACTGATGACGTCGTGCAGATCGGTGCTGTTCGTGTGTTGAATGGCCGCATTGTTGCGGGTGAGATTTTGGACAGCTATGTCAACCCAGGTCGACCGATCCCACCCGCATCAACCAAAGTGCATCGCGTGACGGATGATCATGTGCGCGGCGCTCCGAATTTTGTCAAAGCCGGCCAACAACTTCATCACTTTGCCCGGGATGCGGTGCTTGTGGCGCATAATGCGCCGTTTGACCTTGCCTTTCTTCACCGGTTCGCGCCTCAAATGGATGTAGAGTGGAGCCATCCCGTGCTGGATACGGTGCTGCTGTCCGCGGTTGTTTTTGGCACCACGGAACAGCACTCTCTCGATGCGCTGTGTGATCGTCTGTCCATCAGGATACCAGCAGAGTTGCGTCACACCGCCTTGGGCGACGCTCAGGCAACAGCCGAAGCTTTGGTCAAATTGATCCCGCTTTTGGAAGGCAGGGGCCTTGTCACGTTCGGCGAGGTTATTGCCGAAACCAGAAAGCATGGCCGCCTCTTGCAAGACATGAATCCGGCAAAGCCTTCCTCAAATCCGTGATGCCTTCTGACATCAATTTAGCGTGTTGCGTCGCCGAGCCTGTTTGAGCCTGTTGGAATATCGTATCTACCGCTAAACGCGCTCAAACGCGGTCAGCATTTGCTTGCGCAGCCGTGCCACATCCTCATCCACGCTGGCGGTTGAGTCGCATGCGAATGATGGCAAAGCCTCAACCTGAATTGTCCCGCTGCACGGCAGATGTTTGCCGCGGGGTAGCAAATGATCACTGTTGTGGATGACGATTGGGGTAATCGTCCGGCCAGTTTCGCGCGCAACCAGGACGGCACCGGCTTTGAACTCCCCCAGGGACTGCGTTTTGGTCCGGGTGCCTTCCGGGAAGAGCACGACAGAGCGGCGGGACGGCATATCCTTGACCGCCTGTATCAGCGTTTGCATGGCTATTGAACCGGACGCGCGGTTGATGGGCACTAGACCCGCGCCATTAAAACCGGTGCGGAGCAGTTTGCTCTTCCAGAACTCGGCCTTGGCCGCGAAAGTGAACCATTTGGCGTCGGGCACCACGTGCATCAAGGTGAACCCATCGAGATGGCTGCGGTGATTAACGACGATAATGCTGCCAGTATCGGTGGCCAGGGCCGCTTTTTCCTCGGGTCGCATCTCAGCCCGGATGCTGAGAAGCCACAAGAGGCGGGAGCATGAGCGTTTCACCAATCGCCAGTACCAGCCCCGAAATCCTTTACGCCGGACGCAAAGCAAGGGGACGAAGGCGACAAAAAGGAAATAAAACGGACCGACCAGGATCAAGACAGCACGTTTGACCAAGCGCACCGGCAAAGGATCAATGGCACGGGTAGCGCTTGCTTGGCGGTCGGGGAAAGGGGGCATGACATCCTCTGAAAAGGCCTGGGGCAGGCGCATGAGGGCAATGTCAGCGCATAGCTCTTCTATCTGCAAAAGTCAGAAGCAAATCAATCAGAAAAGCTGACGTAAGGGAAAGTATCTTGATGTTTAAAGCGTTTCGTCTTTAACCTGAGACTTCAGCGAAAGGCGAAACGCGTGCAACGATTGAGTGTCGCGCTGCGTTTCGCGATCATCTGTG
>JBCAZO010000440.1:0-2655 GCA_038532975.1 Pseudomonadota bacterium | reverse complement strand
CACGGGGTTGCTTGGCGAAGGTCACGTTGGCCATGACCGAGGTTTCACCCAGCGTTGCAATAACAGACCCATCGGCCTGGCGGGCAACCTTGCCCGTTTCCAGTGTCAGCGTTTCCTCGCCCCACTGGATCGATTTTTTTACTTCGTTGAACATCTATCGTTTCCTGTCTGGAGGCACTCCCGAGCCCTCTCGGGTCCTCCGTTTCATGGGTGGCCCCATTGCCACCGACCCCTTCATCCTGTCATGCGCCGGGGTCTAAAGCGTCACGTTTCAGATGCGCGGGACTTACAGGGTTTTGCGACATTTGGAAAGCGCAGAACGCAGGGACTTGGCCGAATCAGGGTTAACGCCAAAAAAACAAGGATTTTCGGTATCGGTATCACGTCGGTATTGCGTCGGTATCGCGTCGGTGCGGAGGTGAGACACAGCGCGGATGAATGCACCGCACGGGGCGTTCAGCGTTTGGCAAGGTGGAGAGAGAATAGTCCCGAAAAAAGGATCAGACCCAGCCCGGTGAGCGCCACAGCATCGGGAAGATCATCAAAGAACACATAGCCCGCAATGGTGGCGGCGATGAGTTGGGTGTAGATGAGCGGCGAGACGACGCTGGCCGGTGTCGTGCGATTGACCGTCACGAGAATGAAATTGCCTGCCGCCGATGCGATGGCACTGGCCAGGATCAGGGCAGCGATGGGTGCCGTTAACGGCGGCATGACCTGAGCCAGACCAATCGGCGCCAAAAGGATCGCGCCAATGACAAGCTGTGAGAAAAGCAAAAGACGCGGGCGGATTTCGACGGCGAGCCACCGCGTGGCGGTCAGGTAGGCACCGTAAAACATGCCAGCCAAAAGCGCCCAGAGCAGACCCGGAGAGACGCCAAAACCCGGCTTGACCACCAAAAGGACACCACAAAACCCCAGGCCCAGAAGGGCGGTCCGCGTGGCTGTGATCTGTTCTCTGAGGAACACCGCCGAGAGCAGGTAGGACACCATAGGTCCGACAAAGAACACACCAAAGACATCGGCAATGGGTTCCGTGCGTAGGGCGGTGAGAATGCAGATGATACCACCAGCAATGAACCCCGCGCGCAGCCAAAGCCGCCAGTCGCGCATCGCTGGCAGGTCATCGCGGGTGAGCGCACAAAGCGGCCAGAGCAGAACCACCGCAATCCCAAACCGCGTCCATGCTACCGTGATCGGGGTCACGCCCATCGCAATAAGCGTCTTACCCGCCGTGTCCCCCAAAACAATGAGGCTCATCGCGGCGAAGACAAAGAGAAAGATGCGCAGCATTGGGCGGTCCCAGGATTAGGATGGGGTCTCTATGGGGGAGTTTTGAGATGGGGCCAAGGGGGTGAAAGTTGTTAGGTCTGGTGTGCGGACAAAGCGGACGTTGCTGAGTCTGCGCCAACGTCTCAATTGAATCCAACTGCGGACACCTTCAATATGCACTGATAATTGCTTTAGTGTTACGTCGTTTTCGGGGCGAAAGACTTGAAATGATCATTACTGTTGCTGTGTCTGGATATCGGTCCCTCCGAGAGCTCATCTTGCCACTCGCACCGTTGACCGTAATCACCGGCGGCAATGGCGTAGGAAAGTCATCGCTCTATCGTGCGCTTCGAATGCTGGGAGAGATATCGCAAGGAAGAGCCATCTCAACACTCGCGTCTGAGGGAGGGTTGAGTTCCACGATGTGGGCGGGCCCAGAAGTGCTGTTACACGGAATGAAGTCGGGTGAAGTACCCATCACCGGAACAGTGCGAAGCAAACCAATCGGTCTCAAGCTTGGTTTTGCATCCGAAGATTACGGGTATGCCGTCGAGCTTGGATTACCAGCAGAAATCTCAGCCTTCTCTAACGATCCGGAGATCAAGACCGAAGCAATGTGGGTCGGCGAGAAACTGAGCCGAAGCAACGCACTCGCAGAGCGCCACGGCCCCAGTGTCAGGGTGAGGTCAGAGGCTGGTTCTTGGAACCAGGCTGCCACGTCGCTTCCGCCGTTTGATAGTATGATGACCCATGCCGCAGACCCTAAGGACGCATTAGAACTACTTCACTTGCGGGACCGTATGCGGAATTGGCGGTTCTATGATCAACTTCGAACTGATCGTGACGCCCCGGCCAGAAAGCAACAAATTGGCACTAGAACGCCGATCCTTGCGAGTGACGGTTCAGACCTGGCCGCCGCTATTGAGACAATTCGGGAAATCGGCGATCCTGACACTCTTGATGAGACAATCCTTGACGCCTTTCCGGGTAGTTCAGTCGAAGTTCGAGCAAAAGATGGGTTATTCGTCCTCAGCATGAGACAGCACGGGCTTCTACGCCCGCTCAACACCGCTGAGTTGTCAGATGGCACTTTACGATACCTGCTTCTCGTAGCGGCCTTGTTAACCCCGCGACCGCCAAGCCTAATGGTTTTAAATGAACCTGAGACAAGCCTGCACCCTGATTTGATCCCGCCATTGGCGCGACTGATCAAGCAAGCCTCGAAACGAAGTCAGATCATTGTCGTTTCACACAATCAGGTTTTGGCTGAAGCCTTGAGCGGAGTCGATGTGCTTGCGCACCATCTCGAAAAAGAAACCGGAGAAACGGTCGCACCCACAGATACGAAGAGAACACCTCAGAACACCAGACACCGAAGAACAA
>JBCAZO010000439.1:0-2668 GCA_038532975.1 Pseudomonadota bacterium | reverse complement strand
CGATGATTTACATGGCAAAATTTCTTCCCGAGGATAAATCGAAAATGAAGATCATCGCGTAAGTTTCACGCGGGCCGCAGAAGGGCGAAATCGTCACGCCGCATCGACACGAAGATGGGACATATGTTATATCTCCTACGCGCTTTGAAAAAGACTACATCCGTGTTGCCACCTTAGAAGATTTTGCGTCCCAAATTCGAAAAGGTTTGAAGGGCCGCATGTCTTCGCCTGGCGCAAAAGGGCCGCGTCTGTTCAGCCCAAAATCGATAACCATTGAAAGCTGACGGCCCCTTGCGGTCACTGGCCACGGTGTCTCGATGCTGCAGTCGCGACCGCTTGCCGGCCATTCGCCGCAAGTACACAATCGAGCCGATCGCGAACTGGTATTTTGCGGGACGAAGCGCCAATTCGCTGCGGTTACGCAGATGTCCATTTTCCTACAACGACTAGAACACTTTCGGTGAACAGCTAACTCGAATCAAATTTTTTATCGGTATAAATCAACAACTGAGTTCGACCTGCCAACCTGCAATTGGACGCCGCACATTAGATCGTAGATTACTCAATTCGAAGTTCTTTAAATCACCGAGGAAAACCCATTCCCCTGGTACAATTGTTGCGGCGCATCCTGTAATCTGCTCCGCAGCGGCTTCAACATCACTTCCAGTATGTGACCCACGTTGGCTTGGGATACCGACCAGTGCCATTGACCTGTCGTCAGAAGGAACGACCCTAAATGAAAGACCATCAACTTCAGCCACTTGGGGTGAAGGGCTACTTTGGGCTTCTGGAGTTTCTGACCGGGAAACACTCTCTGCTTCCGAAGTGGACGCGACATCACAAGATACCAAAACCACCAGCGAAGCTGGCAACAAAAATACATTCTTCATCCATTTTCCCATCGTGCCGTCAAGAGTGAACTCCACCTGTTGGCGTTGGTTTAAAAAAAGGTCTAATTCTATTGAAGACTATGCGGCGCTACAGAATTTGGATTTGAGCTAGTTCGTATGATTTGCAGCTCCATCATAGCGTTCCTAAGTTAAAGCGTTTTCAGTCAAACACACCCCACAACTTTTTGTAGCTGATGGGGTGGATGGCTCCTGCTTCAACCGGCGTCGCAATGCGCCATAGTGCAGGTGTCAAAATCTGCTTATGAGAGGAGCCACCCCATGCAAATTGCCACAATTGGCGTTGATTTGGCCAAGAACGTTTTCCAAGTCCATGGGATAACCGCCAGCGAGGAAGTGGTGTTCAACAAGCCCCTGCGGCGGGCACAATTTTTGCCCTTCTTTGCGAAGTTGGAGCCGTGCCTGATTGGTATGGAATCTTGCAGCAGCTCACAACATCGGGCGCGCAAACTCACCGCCCTGGGCCACGAGGTTCGACTGATCCTACCGATGTATGTGAAGCCATACGTCAAACGTGGTAAATCGGATGCCATTGATGCTGAGGCCATCTGCGAGGCTGTGACCCGTCCGACTATGCGCTTTGTTGCGATCAAGACCGTCGAGCAGCAATCCCTGCTGTCGCTACATCGGGCGCGTGATCTTCTGGTGCGCCAGAGAACGCAACTCATCAACAATCTGCGTGGTCTGGTTGCCGAGTTGGCATCTTTATCCCACGAGGCCTTGCCCGCGTGATCGGGTTCGCTGAAGACATAACGCTGGGTGAAGTTCTCGATCTGCCCGACATTGCCAATGAAGTGATCCACAATCTGTGCGAGCAACTCATGGCTCTGCATAAACGGATCCGTTGGTACAAAGATCGTGTCAAACAAGTCGCCAAAGAGGATGCGCGTGTTCGTCTTCTTCGCACGATCCCCGGTGTTGGCGCTGTAACGGCTTCTGCAATCATCGCTAGCATTGGAGACGGGCATCAGTTCCGCAATGGTCGGGAGTTCGCTGCCTGGCTGGGCCTGACGCCGGCGAATAAGTCCAGCGGCGGAAAGGAGAAGCTGGGACGGATCACCAAGATGGGCGACCAGTATTTACGATCGTTGCTCGTCGTCGGCATGACGTCTTTGGTCCGACAAACACGATCCCACCCCGAACGCGCCAGCAAGTGGCTGACATCATTGCTCGAACGCAAAGCCGCCCGCGTCGCAACTGTCGCGATGGCCAACAAGACCGCCCGGATCGTTTGGGCAGTGCTCACCCGCAACGAACCCTACAGCCCAAGTGCTGCCGTCTGAAACGAAAGGAACAATGAGTTAGCAAGACCCGCGAGATGATGGTGCATAAGTCAGCCGCCAAAACCAGGACACTCCGCCGAATGGCGCGGGCACAATAGCCCGCATTGCTGATAGGAACTTGGTTTGCGGAACCCATCAGGGCCGGCGGTCAAAACCGCGCAAACAGGCCGGACACATGACTGCTTCTGACAAATGCACAAATCAGATCAAAAAGGACTTGCTATGCAGGAGCCATCCTCACACGCCATTCGCTGCGCCGGCTAAGCTTGGCCAAGATACAAGGACGGAAAGCGGACCAATGCGGCCGTCTAGCCACGTCTAGCCAAGGTCTGCTTTCGATAGCTATGTGGTGTAAATCTGAAAAAGTTAGTAGGTCTGCCGATGCACTGTGGGATCACAGCTGAGCAGGCCCAACGGGTCGCACGCGCTGGCATTCCCACTGCGATCTTCATGATTTCACCCAAGCATATTACCGTG
>JBCAZO010000438.1:0-2676 GCA_038532975.1 Pseudomonadota bacterium | reverse complement strand
TTCCGACGCTGCCTTGGATGCGCGGCACCTTGATCGTTATCCGATTGGACGCCCTCGATGATATGCTGGGTGATCTGCACGGATTGGCGCCCCTCGGGCCCATCGATCGGACAATCATCCTGCCTTGGAGCAGCGCGAACCAGTCAAACGAAACCGAGGTCAGACGCAACTATCACATTGTCCTTCGGGCATGCGCTGACTTGGGCATGATCTCTGGTCGCGGTGTCTCTCGTCGATCTGAGCGTGCGGACGTTTCAAATGCATGACCTTCTAAGGCAAATCCGATGGTCGGCGTTTCTCAGTGTCGCAGCGGTGTTCGGCTTGTTCGTCGTTCAGAATGCGGCGCGGATCGAACTGCAGTTCGTCATCTGGACCCTAACAACCCGACGGGCGGTTCTCGTCTTAGTGACGCTTGGACTGGGCTTTGCCTTGGGTTGGCTTTTTGGCCGAAGCGCCAGACGACGCTGAGTCATATCAAACGGCCGTTATCCGTCAGGGCCCGACAATCCCACCAGAGACACCAAAGGAGAAGCACTTGTGCCGTTAGACACCATCGAACTGAATGATCGCGGATGATGATCTTCAATTTCTTCCTGATGCAGCTTGCTGATGCTGAGCCGTGCGAAGGCCGCTTCCCCATCAACTTCCAACCCTAAAGAGGCTGCATGAAGAAACTTATCTCGACCCTGGCCACTGCGGTCGCATTGGCACTGTCTCCGCTCGATCTGATGACACAGACCGCCGAGGAAAATGGGTTCGCCATCGCTCAGAAAAGTAACCTGTCGAACAAGAGTTTTTGGAAAAAGTGTGGTCCAGGTGACCATGAACTGATCAAACGGGCCGGTGCCCGCACCACGCGTGAGATGCATATCGATTTCTTGGAAAAGTCCTGGCGTGGAAACGGTGACCGGTCCCTGATCCCATTCTTCTCGCCCGGTGATGTCGACGGTACGGCACTCTTGCCCCATTCTAAGGTGACCAAGGCGGATGACCAGCCGCTATTCCTGCCAAGCCTTAGCCGGGTCAAACGGATTTCGCTTGCGGACAAGTCCGCCCCTTTCGTTAGTTCAGAGTTTTCATTCGAAGATTTCACAATCTCAGAGTTGGGTAAGTTCGCGTAACGGTATCTGGAAACCAAGGCCGTCGATGAGATGCAGATGGAAATTCTGGAATGCGTCCGGGCCTACAAGCGGTCCGGACATTCCTGTGTGCTGTGCCAGTTTGGCAGCCAGCACAATCACACGCGCAAGTTCGAGTTCTGTGATCGGGGTGGGCAGCGTCTGAAAACGCTCACGTTGACCAATTACAAGCGTTACGGAAACATCTGGCGGCCGGAAAAACAGACGATGGTCAACCACCTGGCGGGCAAGACCACGATGCTGGACTTTGGTGCTTTAGACTTCGGCGCATGCCTGCGCGGAAGCGATTTTGGGCCACCGGCCCCTAAGCGCCTCCAAATGAATTACCTCACAAGCTCCTGGGCCTTGGACACCGCTTTGCGCGGTTCCCTGGTATCTCTTGGTTCTGCAATGCAGGCACAGATCTTACAATTCTCGCCCGTGGTTCGACTAGAACTCACAGGTTTCCCTGATGGTCCCGCCTTCAAAGTCCAAATCCGGGGGGTTGTCGGAGTGATTGTCGTCACGGGCGAGCTTCCATGACGCCTTGACTCCGGCCACGTGCAAGTGGTTTTGGACCCATATCTGCCATGCGGCAATCGCGATGATGAACGGAGCTATGCTGAGCTTCGCCGCCAGTTCCTGCGCTATTTTGACGAGGGATGGGACATTACCATCGGGGCAGATCGGGTTTTCTGGGGTGTCGTCGAGTCCGTTAATAAGATGGATGTGATCAACCAACGGGACGGTCCGGAGAACGCGGATCTCGACAAAAGGCTGGGCCGTTCCATGCTGCGTTTTTCAGCGCAGATCAACACCGGTAACTTCGACGTCTTTTATTTCCCCTGCTTCCCCTAAAGAGAGTTCGCCGGTGTCGACAGTCGTCTGCGCGAACCGTTCCCAGTCGATGAAAGCACCGCAACATTCGAACGGGACAGTGATGAGACGACGGACGATTATGCGCTGCGCTACTCCAACCGTTCTGGTGGCTTTGATGGCGGCGTCAGTTACTTTCACTGCAAGCGCGTAATCCACGTCTTGATTTGAACTCGTCGCGGGCGGTGTTTGAGCCGTTCTATCAAAGCCAGACTCAACTGGGCCTCGATGTTCAATTCACATCTGATGCCTGGCTCTTGAAACTAGAAGCGGCCCAGGTTTAGCTCGGCGACGACATACTTCTCGCCGCGATTGGTGGGGTTGCGTACACTTTTTTCGACTTTGCTGGATCCGGCCAGGATCTCGGTTTGATTGCGGAATACCTGCACGATGGACGCGAACAGGGCATAAGCCCTGCGACCCTATTCGATGGGTTCTGCCATCAGGCATCGCGAGACCTGCATGCGGATGTCGTAAATCGACCGAACGTTCCGAGGCGCGCTGGGGTATCAATGTTGGAATGCTAGAATTTGGGGTCCTAGAGGCTGGTTTGGACCATGTGAGGCTACATGGAGGTTCCTGCGTGGGAACCGCTCATCTGCACCACCAACGCGGCACATTCCGACAACAAAAACCATCCTGCATCTATGGGTTGGGGTGGCACGGTTTCCCGTGCCACCGG
>JBCAZO010000437.1:0-2687 GCA_038532975.1 Pseudomonadota bacterium | reverse complement strand
CAATGCAGATGATCATCAGGCGCGTTTCGACCTGGCGCAGGCCTTGCAGGCGGCAGGTCAGAGCGAGGAGGCGGTGAATGAGCTTCTGGAACTCTTCCGCCGGGACCGCGAGTGGAATGACGAGGCTGCGAAAACACAGCTTTTCACCATTTTTGAAGCGCTCAAACCCAATGATCCCATCGTCCTCAATGGACGCCGAAAATTGAGCTCAATGATATTTGCCTGACGCGGTGAAAGCTCTACATCTGCTTCATGAAGTTTCAGGGCGATCTTCCAGATACGATATCATTGTTCCCGCTGCCCGGCGCGCTCTTGCTGCCGCGTTCACGGTTGCCACTGCATTTGTTCGAGCCGCGCTATCTTGCGATGCTGGAGGACACTTTGAAAACCCCGCACAGGTTGATTGGTATGATCCAACCCAATCCACATAAGGGGGATAATGGCTCTGGTCTGCACCGAATTGGCTGTGCGGGACGTGTGACGCAGTTTTCCGAGACTGAGGATGGCCGCTACATGATCACACTTTGCGGCATGTCGCGGTTTCGCATTCAGCAAGAGGTTGACGGGTTCACGCCCTACCGGCGGGCCGAAGTGTCCTGGGACGGGTTTGAACGCGATCTCGGCCCGGATGATTGCGACAAGAGTTTTGATCGTGAGGGGTTCATGAAACTTCTGGCGCGGTATTTCGAGGCGCGGGAGCTGCGCACCGATTGGGACTCACTGCAGGATGCGGATGATGAGTTGCTGATCAATTCGCTGTCCATGCTCCTGGGGTTCGATCCCGAAGACAAGCAGGCTTTGCTAGAGGCACCATGCCTGTCCACACGACGTGAAACGCTGGTGACATTGATCGAGTTTGCGCTGCGCAGCGGGGATGAGCGGGAAGTCATGCAATGACTGACGGAGACACACGTGTGACTGAGGTGTCAGAGTTTGATCGTCGGATGCTGGAGGCATTGATATGCCCGCAGACCCATACGTCCCTGAAATACAATGCCGAAAACCAGGAGTTGATCAGCGAGGCTGCGGGTTTGGCCTTTCCAATCCGGTCCGGCATTCCGATCATGCTGATCGATCAAGCCAGGCGAATAGAATAATTGTTCAATTCAACTGGATTTGCGTGCGCGGGCTTCCATGACGTCGCGACCGAGCGTGAGCGTATAGGCCTCCAGTTTGTGAAGAGCCGCTTCGGCGCCTGCGGCATGTCCACCTTCTAACGCATTTGCCAGTTCGGTGTGTAGACCTACGATCTCTTCGCGGGAGCGGGCGGTGAAAGTGATCATGTTCATCAAAGGCTGCATGGCCTCGACCGCGCCGGCAAGTTGGTAGCTCAGCACCGGATTGCCAGCAGCGTCAACCAGCGCGCGGTGAAGGGCCACATCCGAGGCGCAGAAGCTTTCATCGCTCAGGCCCGGTTGGGACTGGCGGTGAATTTCGGCGCGCATGGTGGCCAGATGATCCGGTGTGCGGCGTTCGGCGGCGCGTGGGGCGAGGCGCGCTATGCGATGGAACGCGCCTGCGCCCCACGCAAGCGGTCTCAAAACTCACGGCGTTCATCGAAAGAAGAAGCGTTGAGGTGGTAATGTGCTGGCTGTAGGCATCCTCATAGCTCAGGCGATTGACGAAGGCACCGCCAAACGCGCCACGCTGGGTTCTGATGAGCGACTGTGCAGCCAGCCTTTTCAACGCTTCGCGCACAGTGGAGCGAGAGACGCCAAACTGCTCTGACAGCTCTGCCTCTGAGGGCAGGCGCTCATCCACGATCATCCGGCCTTCGACAATGGCATCGCGAATGGCCTGGGCGATTTGTGCCGAGAGGTCTTGTGGCTTGGTGTTTTGCGGTTCGTCTGCGGAAGATTTCATTTGTCAGACCTTTAAATGTCTGACAATTATATCGCTAGTTGAGACTCAATCCAAGGGCCACGAAGCTCATGTCTGTTTTGTCGCTGCGCTCCATCGCCTGGCTTGCGTTTTTCGCCACCATTCTGATGGCCTGGATGGTCATGTATATGATGGCCATTGGCATGGACCTTGACCTGATCGGTCGACCTGGTCCCATGGCGGAAAAAATGCGCGCGATGCAGCCAGGTATGGCGATGGGCATGGGCGATGGCATGATGGCGATGGACCGGTTCGGTTCGCTCTTTGCCATGTGGGCGATCATGATGGCGGCGATGATGCTGCCCACCATGGTGCCAACGCTGCGCACCTATGAGGACCTCATCAAAAGCGCAGATGGCACGACCTCAGGTTGGCTCGGCGTACTGATTGGTTATTTTGTCGTCTGGGTGGGGTTTGCGGCGCTGATCGCAGGGGTGCAGCTGGCGCTGCTTTTTGGCGGGGTGATCGACATGCTGGGCATTGCCAAATCTACACTCATCTCGGGCGGTTTGCTGATTGTTGTTGGCGCGTTCCAGTTCACCCGCGCCAAAGAGGTGTGCCACGGCGTCTGCCATAGCCCGATGAGTTATTTCCTCGGCCACTGGCGTACCGGTTTTGATGGCGGGTTGCGCATGGGGCTGGGCATGGGGGCGTTCTGCGTCGGCTGCTGCTGGGGCTTTATGGTGCTTGGATTTGTCGGCGGAGTTATGAGCCTGCTCTGGATGGGACTGGCCACGCTCTTTATGGTATTGGAAAAATTACCACAGATCGGCCACCGGGTGATCCGGCCTATGGGCGTGATCTTG
>JBCAZO010000436.1:0-2690 GCA_038532975.1 Pseudomonadota bacterium | reverse complement strand
GTCATGGCCAGACCGCATTGGGTGAAATGAACCTGACGAATTAGCTTGCGTGCAAAGCATCAAAAGCTGTGGGGAGCGGGCTTGCGCCTGCCCCCAAAAACCTCGAGCCAAGGCCATCGCGGAGGAAAGCGACGAGTTTGTCGAGCGCTTAAGGCTGGGTGTTCAGGCTAGACGAGCTTGCCTCCAAGCTCGGCGCGCTCGGTTTGCAGATACTGACGCAAAGGAGGTTCGACGGTCAGAGATATGGCCTGCTCGTATGCCGCAAAGGCTTCCCGTGTTCTTCCCAATTTGCTCAGAAGGTAAGCTCTTGTCGCTTCCGCCGGAGCAAAAACAGCACGAACTTTGGCGTCAATCTGGCAAAGCGCATCCAGTCCTTCCTGGGGTCCGACCGCTTTGCCAAGAGCCGCGGCGTAACCAACAGTGGCCCCGATCGTCGGTGCGATGCGCGACAGGCCAAGATGAAGCTGAACCAGCGCATCCCAATTTGTCACACCGGTACTGATGCGATCTGCGTGAACCGCCTGGATGGCGGCTTCCAGTTGAAATCGCCCAAGAGTGTTCTGCGCCTGAGCCCGCGCCAGGTACTGACGCGCGATGCGCAGCAGTTCACCGTCCCATCTCGACGTATCCTGCTCTTCAAGCGGAACAAATTTGCCATCTTGCACACGTGCATCTTCACGCGACAGAGTGAATGCAATCAAGGCGGCGAGCCCCAAAACTTCGGGATCATCGGGCATGAGTTCGGCCAATAACGACGCCAAATAGAAGGCCTCTTCGGCAAGCTCACCTGCGCCCAACCAATCCCGAGAGAACGCGCCATAGATGGCCTCCAGGACGGCCGCCAGGCGCGGTCGCAGTTCATCCTGCTCTGGGATCTGGAATGCGACCGCCGCGTCGCGGATCTTGCGCTTGGCGCGGACCAGCCGTTTCGCCATTGTGGAGTGTGGCAAGAGAAACGCCCGGGCAATGACTTCGGCCTCCAGGCCCAGAACGGTTTGAAGCATGAGAGGGGTATGTATCCGGACATCGATAGCCGGGTGGGCGCAAACAAACATCAGCTTGAGGCGTTCATCAGGGAAGTTGTCAACCTCGCTCAATGGCGCGCTGGTCCCGGGAATGTCGTCGTAGAATTCAATTCGGGCGTCCCGACGCGCCATATCCGTCAGGCGGTTTCGTGCAACGGTCAACAACCAGGCCTCGGGATTTCTGGGCATCTCTTTCGGCCAATGGATCAGCGCTTTGGCAAAGGCGTCAGACAACGCATCTTCGGCAAGAAGAATGTCTCGGGTGCGGCTGGATAAGATGGCGAGCAGACGCCCGTAAGAGGCGCGCATGACATCTGCCATGCGCGCGTCGGTGGTCACTATGCCTCCATCGCAGTTGGGCGTATCTCGACGCCTCCATACTTGGCCATCGGGCACTTCTTGGCCCAGGAAATTGCTGTATCGAGGTCTGGCACTTCGACCGTCATGTAGCCTCCCAAAGTCTCCTTGGACTCTGCGAATGGCCCGTCCTGGATACGGTTGCCCCCGTCCGACACCGTGGTGGCCGCGCTGACCGGCTGCAGCCAATCTACACCGACGAGAATGCCAGCTTCCTTCAAAGCGCCGATATAGGCGCCGAACAGACCTTTCAGTTGGCCAAGCTCTTCGGGCGGCACATTCGCAAAGTCTTCAGGTCTCGAATAAGTTAAAAAAGTATAACGCATTATGGTTCTCCAGTTGTCAAAAGCATCGGCGCTTTCACTGACATGACGAACTATGACACGATCAAAGGACATGGCCTGAAAAAACTTGAGCTTGCTCAGTTCAGGGTTCCGCAGTTGCAGCGAATGTGCGGTGTGACGGGCGGGCTGACCTGGCCCGAAGCGGCGATTGCGCCGACCGGGGTACAACAGTTTTTTGCGTATCGCTGCGGCTCGGCGTCTAAGCCTTTGCGTAGTCTTCCATCGGTGGACATGTGCACGAGAGGTTTCGGTCACCCCACACATTGTCCACGCGGTTGACCGGTGGCCAATACTTGTCAACCCTGAAGGACCCGGTCGGAAAACACCCGCACTCGCGGCTATAAGGGCGGTCCCAGTCAACCACGAGGTCTTCCATGGTGTGGGGCGCGTTCCTCAAAGGGTTATTGTCAGGGTCCATGCGCCCTTCTTCAATAGCCCGGATTTCCTCCCGTATGCCCAGCATTGCGTCGCAGAACCGATCAAGCTCGGCCTTCGTTTCGGACTCTGTGGGCTCGATCATGAGCGTGCCGGCGACGGGCCAAGACATGGTGGGTGCATGGAACCCACAATCGGCCAGCCGTTTGGCGATGTCGTCGACCGTGATATGCGCGCTGTCGGCAAAGGGCCGCGTGTCGATGATGCATTCATGAGCGACACGACCGGTCGGCCCCTTGTATAGCACGTCAAACGCCCCTTCGAGCCGCTTGGCGATGTAGTTGGCGTTGAGGATCGCGACCCGCGTCGCCTGGGTCAGGCCTTCACCGCCCATCATCAGGCAATAGGCCCAAGAAATCGGCAACAAGGACGGAGAACCGAAGGCGGCTGCACTTACGGCACCTTCGCCGCCGTTCGGGTCGCCGGGTAGGTGAGGGGTCAGGTGCGCCTTGACGCCGATCGGGCCCATGCCGGGTCCGCCGCCACCATGCGGGATGCAAAACGTCTTATGTAGGTTCAGGTGGCTGAC
>JBCAZO010000435.1:0-2727 GCA_038532975.1 Pseudomonadota bacterium | reverse complement strand
GTGACAATCGCATCATGTTCGGCCAGCGCATCCAGCGGACGGCCCACCGCGGCAAGCGACGTGGTGGCCATCAGGGCCATTGAGCGATGCACCAGGTCAAGCTGCTGCACCAGGAAGCGGTTGTGGGAGGACAGGTGAATCTGTTTGTGAAAGCGCCGGTTTGCACGGGCCATGGCGCTGGGATCTTCAATGAGCTTGTGATCGTCAGTCACCATATCGCGCAGCACGCGCACCTCTTCGGGTGTCGCGTGACGTGCGGCCAGATTGGCGGCCAGCCCTTCCAACTCGGCCCGCACCACATAAAGCTCAGCCAGCTGGTTGTGGTCCAGCGATGACACAATCAGGCTGCGCCCGTCGCGCGTCAGCAGCGATTGCGTTTCAAGCCGCTGCAGTGCTTCGCGAATGGGCGTGCGCGATACACCGAACCTTTCGGCCAGATCGCTTTCCACCAAGCGGTCGCCGGGCTTGTAAATCCCGGTATCAATCGCCTCCAAAACAAGCGTGTAGGCATCTTTTTGCGGCGTGGCTATGGTCATCGCGCTCTCTGTCGTTAGGTATGGTCGAGGTGTCAGACTATCCGTGGCGCAACCGGTGTTTCAAGCCCAGAGGCGCGGATGAAGAAAATAGTTGGGCCGTGTGCCAAGCAGGTAAGGGACAAAAGGCATGCCGAAGCAGCATTTTGAGCATGTTGAGACATGGGTCTTTGACCTCGACAACACACTTTATCCGCCATCGGTGCGCCTCTTTGACCAGATTGAGGTTCGGATGACGCAATATGTCATGACCGAGCTTGGTGTGGACCGGAGAGAGGCGGACCGCCTGCGCAATCTCTACTGGCATCAGCATGGCACCACGCTGGCGGGTCTGATGCGTGAGCATGATCTGGACCCGCTGCCCTATCTGGAGGATGTGCATGATATCAATTTCGATGCGCTGGAGGCTGATGCGGATCTGGCTGCGCGCATCCGGGACCTGCCAGGGCGCAAGATTGTCTATACCAATGGCTGTGCGCCCTATGCTGCGCGCGTGGTAGAGGCGCGTGGTCTTTCGGGGCTGTTTGATGCGATCTACGGTGTTGAGCATGCGGGCTTTCATCCCAAGCCGGATCGCATAGCGTTCGACATGGTCTTTGGGCAAGATGGGTTAGAGCCGACACGTGCCGCGATGTTCGAAGACGAAGCACGCAATCTGGCGGAGCCGCATGCGATGGGGCTGCGTACGGTTCATGTCGCGCCTGAGCCTCAGGAGTGGGATCACGTGCATCACCATACTGATGATC
The DNA here is from genome assembly GCA_038532975.1 of Pseudomonadota bacterium. GTDB lineage: Bacteria > Pseudomonadota > Alphaproteobacteria > Rhodobacterales > Rhodobacteraceae > Roseovarius. The sequence continues at coordinate 1,448 of JBCAZO010000435.1, read as the reverse complement.
TTTCTGGGTTTCTCGCGCGCCTCCTGTGACAGGCTGCCGCGCTGCGGCGAAATGCGCCTTTTGCACTGAAAAAAGCGGACATATCTCGACTCATAGCGAATGCGATAGGAGAGAGACATGACCGCGACAGACACCTCACAGCTTACCCATACGCAAACCCGCCCGGAGCGGAGCGAAGCTACCGAAGTGGCGATGACGATCCTGACGGTGGCGGTCCTTGTTGCTGCATGGGGCACCGCCGTGGTGATCTGGGGCCTGCCGGGGCTGTTTGTCCCCGCTGTGGCCATGGTGCCAGTGATGTTCGCCGCGCTGATCTACATCGCCTGGGGATGAAGCGTCGCATTGGCCTTGGCGTCCAAATCGCATTAGCTTGCGCCCAAGGAGAGCCAAGATGAGTCAATTTGACTGCGATATTCTGGTGTCGGGCGGCGGTGTTGCCGGTCTTTCGGCTTCGGCTGTGCTGGGGCATGCTGGATTTTCCGTGATCTGCGTGGATCCCACGCCTCCGATCACAGAGCGTGATGCGGAAGGGGCGGATTTACGCACAACAGCGATCCTTCAACCCGCGCAGACGTTGCTGGCTGACGCAGGGCTTTGGGCGCGGCTCGACGCGCACGCGGCCCCGCTGCAAGTGATGCGTATAGTCGACGCGGGCGGGGCCGCGCCGGAACCGCGCATCGTCAAGGATTTCAACGCGTCGGATATCTCCGACAAACCCTTTGGCTGGAACCTGCCCAACTGGCTCTTGCGCCGGGAAATGGTGGCGCATCTTGAGACGCTGGACACTGTGACGTTCCTGCCGGGCACGGCGGCAAAGGCGCTTTTCACCCGCGAAAGCGAAGCGCGCGTGACATTGTCTGATGGGTCGCGCAGGCGGTGTCGTCTTGTGGTCGCCGCAGATGGGCGCAACTCGTCCATGCGTGAGGCCGCTGGCATCAAGGTGCACACAACGCGCTATGGGCAAAAGGCGCTGGCCTTTGCTGTCACGCATCCGATCCCTCATGACAATGTTTCCACCGAAATTCACCGCACCGGCGGGCCATTCACCCTTGTGCCTTTGCCCGACTATGAGGGCCGGCCCTCGTCCGCCATCGTCTGGATGGAGCGTTCGGCAGAGGTGAACCGACTGGCCGGTCTGGACGCTTCTGAGTTTGAGGCCGAGATGAGCGCGCGGTCCTGTCATTTGTTCGGGCCTCTGACGCTCGCCTCGCGCCGCACGGTCTGGCCCATCATCAGCCAGTTGGCGGAGCGTATGTGCGCCGAACGTGTCGCATTGGTGGCCGAGGCCGCACATGTGGTGCCGCCCATCGGGGCGCAGGGGCTGAACATGAGCCTTGGGGACATTCGCGCGCTTCTGGATCTCGCACAGGCGCAGCCGGATCGCTTGGGCGATGCGGATATGCTGCAGGCCTATCACAAGCGCCGCCATCTGGACGTGACCGCACGGG